>NZ_DATCRD010000209.1:0-3713 GCF_036569185.1 Chitinophaga sp. | reverse complement strand
CACTCAGCCGGGTTTTATCAGGAAAATTTAGTATTTTCAGCTGAGAATGTTCCATGAATACCGAATCCCCTCAAAGTCATGCCCCACGATCAGAAAAACAATCAAACCACACCGGCTCACGCGAGTCCGGCGGCAGCGTATAATGTAGGTTCAATGGGTATTGCCAGGCCTGCTGTTGTTCCGTCCCTGCAAATGAAGGAAGGCGAATTATCCGAAGAAACACTATCGTCCCAACAACCGGATAAAGCCCCGCTTCAACGGTTAGCAAATAGACCGGCATCACAGAAAGGCTTACCACCATCTACCTCTACGCAGGAACCGGTTGTACAGCGGGTGATCAGTTTAAACGGGGGCTTTATTCATCCCACCAATTACCAGGCCTTTCTATTAAAAATGAAGGAGGCTTTTGACATCAAGGGATACACCTGGATGCCGCAGCATGCCCAACTGCTAACTGAATGGCTCCAGGAGCATGACCGTATTATCAGTGCAAATGATATTGAAGCCATTGCAGATGATCTGTTTATGCATGGAGCGAACGAAGTTTCCTGGGCGAAGATGAATGCTACCGCTATTCCTGCCGCGGATATGGCGGCGGCACAAAACAGGAGAAAAAGAGAAAGGGCTGCTTCCCTGCTGGAGCCTTCTACCGTGCAAACCACTAAATCGGCTACGGGAATCAAAAATCTGGATGATACCCAGCTGCTTCGGCTTACAGACCTGGAGAAAAAAGAGGAAGATGAATTCTGGATCCGCAGGCCCGACAACTCCCTTAACGTAGCAAAAAAGAGAAAACTAGCCAGGGAGGACGAGGCCCGGATCGTAGCATCCGGACATCCAAACAAGCCGTCCTATGTTGTCTGGAAGGATAACCACCAGCTGGGACATTTTTACAGTCCTTTTGGCGGAAGATACAACCATGGCGCCGAAAAAGACCGCACTTATGGAAGCAAGGAACAACGGGAAGGCTATAAATATAAAGGAACGGGCCTGGTAGACGGACACTCCGTGCAGGCGCAGGACGATCAACACATATTGGGGCCTTTCCGGTCCGAGGCTTCTCACTGGACAACAACACCTAAAACAATGGGGACTCCTGACCCAGCTTACGACGATTCCAAGTATCTACCCCAAAACGCCACTGAAAAAAAATTCATCGAAAAGCACCCTTATAATAATTACTGGGAGAATCAGGAGCAAGGAAAGCATTTCCGGCAAAAAGGAATTGAAATGAGGGCTTTAAATGACGACTATCCTTTTCTTCATCTCAACCATTACAAAGGAGATACTTTTCAACCAAACGCCGGAGCTAAAATGCAAAATATTTATGACGTTCCGGACCGCGTCCATTACCTGTTAAAGGACCCCGGCCAACAGCGCCATCTGAAAGCAGATAACCGGCCTGTAGCAGATTATAGCAAGCCAGATGACTATAATAAAGCAACAAATAGATATAAGGATATCAATGGACCACTTTCCCATTTAAAGAATAAAAGTCTGGGAAATAAGTCGGCAAGAGAACATGTGGAATTAGCGGCACAGGCAGACACCAGTCAATTTCCTTTCAGTACAGTACTAAAGCCTAAAGATCCAACGTTCTCATATGAGCCAGAGTCCAGATTTGAAGACGAAGCTTATACAAGCCCTCCGCCCTCTCCGATGCACATCAGCGCAGGCATAGATGAGAAGAAAGAAGTTGTAACTGAAAATCGCACTGAGCTGCAGGATTTTATGTATAATCAGCGTTTGGTAGAAAAAGCCGATTACGATCAGGTCAACAACAAAACAGAGCTAACGCTTTCCGCTCTGAAAAAAGAATCCGAGCCTTCTTCCTGGGTGCTTCCCATACCGTCGTCCAGTACGGTAACAGGCGCCAGTATCCCCACCATACAGGGAGCCTCCTATTTCCCTACGACCCAACAGGACCAAGAACTGACAAATGCCACCTTAAAGCTGCATTGGATCGTGCCTGACGGACATTGTATTTTCGGAGCCTGGGGAGCCTCTAACGGTGAAGCCCCCAACAAAGTGCAGCAAACGGTGGCAGATGCGATAAAAAATAATACCGGCAATATCCGTAACTGGATCGAGCACAATTATGGTGGACATAAATGGGAGGATGTTCTCAAAATGGTGATCCATATCGAGCACTATTGGGCAACCGGGATTGCCGATCTCATGTTGAACCTAGTGGCAGAAGTATATAAAGAGGGAGCGACTATTATTGATCCAACGGGAGCGAAAACCATCATTTCCGGTGGCGGAGCGAGGACGCTGCTCAAAGTGACTAATCCGCATGAGCACTATCATGCTGCTACAATGTAAATTTACCCGGCCGGCTGGCAACATACATTTTAACAGGAACTCTTTAGAAATATACCACAACAGTCACTTCATCTGCAGAAAATTCAAATATACATGAAACAAAGAATGCCCATTGCTTATCAACGGGCATTCTTTGCAGGCAAATAAGGAACCGTACTCCTAAAAATTTACAGTCTCACTACCAGACCAGGTCATTTCTGATATCACCGGGCCTAAAGCGGCGCTTCCCGGGGGAGGGATTGTTACACTGATCTTCGTCAAAACATTCCGCTTGAAAAAGATCTTTTTCTCACCGAGAGGAACGATGCTGCCATCTGGCTTTTCCCATTTCATTTTCACCGTAACAGCATCATTCAGCAATGAATCCCGCTGAAAGAATTCCTGTGCATTTACATAAAATGTTACCGGGGTGATTCAGAGCGCCAACTATTACAAGAAACGAGATAAAACAATGCAGCTTATAGAACAATATGCAAAGCAGCATCCAGATGAATTTGTAAAATTCATATAAACAGAGATCCAATATCGGCATAGCAAAAGTTTGGTAAGCTGGCCCATGCTCACTATCCCCGACGTCATCCCGCCCCTGCTGCAACCGGCAGCATAATTTGCAGCCTATCCCAGGAAAGTATCACATTACCCGTTGAATCACTTTCCGGCACTACCGAATACGTGAGCCGCCTGACAGGTGTATCCAGGCTCAAAGGTTTTACCACAAACCTTGCTACGTCTTCATTTTGATCATATTCATCCGTCAGATGCTGCGTGAAGCGTTTATTCAAGATCACGATCCATTCATTTTGGCCGGGAATGGTGAAAAGAGCATAGGTCCCGGCTGCTATAGAACGCTCGCGGATAACAACATCCCCGGAAAAATCGATCGCTGTTGCCTGGTTGGCGCCACTTGCCCAAACCTGGCCATAGGGCACTAAATTGCCCCAGATAGTTCTGCCTTTAACTCCCGGGGCACTATACTCAATATGCACATGCACTTTTCCGATATTGGCCATCGCTGCACGAAGCGGGCTTCCCGCCATCGTATCTGTCTGGATGGCGCCCTGGTTAACACTATCGGCATAGTCTGATCCATCCGGAGACGCGTGCATAGTGGACGCCTTGCGTTCCCCGGCTATTGGCGCGGGTTTGCCCGTATTATTGTTACAAGCAGCCAGCATTGCCACAGCGATCATGGTAACATACTGCAGTTTCATTGTTCAGAAAATTGTTTATTGTTAATAAATGTCCGGTCATCCAGCGTTCGCAGAAAAGCTATTATTGCGGTTTGCTCCGCCTTCCCCAGGGGAATGCCCGGTTTAGCTCCCCGTTTCAGCAAAGGATCCAGGTTGGGTGTGTTCTTTACATGGCCTGCATAATGCTCCAACACGGCC
>NZ_DATCRD010000208.1:0-16137 GCF_036569185.1 Chitinophaga sp. | reverse complement strand
CGATGTGGCGCCGCGTTACAGCAGTCCCAACGCCATTTTCTTCGCTTCCTGTACCGGCCACTGGTTCCGGTATAGCTGGCTTTCCACGATAGCCGACTCAAACAGCAGGTACACATGATCCTTTACAGCCTGCTTCTCATTGGTGAGGATATCTGCCAGGAAGGCGCGCAGATCTTTTTTATGGTCCTGTATTACATTCAGTACCGCGGTATCCTTGTCTGTTGTTTCCGACAGGATATTCAAAAAAGCACAACCCCTGAAATGTTCCTTCTCATTATTATCAAACAGGAAATCAAACGCCGCTGCAATCTTCTCCTTCGTTTTACTTACCTCAGCGGTATAGCTTTTCAGGCCACCCATCCAATCAATATGACGCTGATGCAGGAACGCCAGCAGCAAAGACTCTTTTGATTCATAATGCAGGTATAAACTGGCCCTCGCCACACCAGCTTCCTCAATTACCTGGTTGATGCCCGTAGCATGATAGCCCTGGTTATAAAAAAGTGTTGTAGCCGTTTCCAGTAAACGCTGCTTCGGATCACCTGTTTTCTTTTTCATAGAACAAAGATAAGGAGAAATAGACAGATCGATCTATCTTTTTCTGAAATTTTTATAAAACTGGAAAAAAGAGGGAGGCATATTCTATCTTGTCAACAAATAATCAAGCGTTTAGCATGTATTCAATATTCCGGAAACTGTTTATTTACCTGCTTTTTTTATGGCCGGCCGTATCAGTGGGTGAACCTTTATTTGTAAAAGCCGGGATCGCTCCTGCCGGTTATCGTGTTACCGGGGAAGCAGCGAATACCGGGAGTACTACTACCGGTTATTATCTTGTCAGGGGAATCACGAATACCGGAGGTACTCCTGCCGGTTATCGTGTTACCGGGGCAACAGCCAACGCCCGGTTTACTCCTTCCGGCACAACAGCAAATGCCGCTCCTCCTGCCGCAGTCGCCAGCCTGCAATGCGAGCACCTGGTAACACCCATTGGCATCGACGCCGCTCATCCGCGGTTATCCTGGCAACTGAATGATAGCCGCAACGGCGCCCGGCAAACGGCTTACCAGATCCGTGTGTCCACTGATTCCCTGACCCTGGGCACCAAACCACTGTGGACTTCCGGCAAAATCAACAGCGCCAACATCATGACCAGTTTCCCCGGGAAAGCGCTGCAGCCATTTACCCGCTACTACTGGAGCGTGGAAGTATGGGATAAAGATGGGGTGAAATCCACTCCCGCCCGCTCCTGGTTTGAAACCGGCATGCTGCAGCAAAGCAACTGGAAGGGCGCCTGGATCAGCGATGGCGACGATATCCGCCTGAAACCTGCCGCTAATTTCAGGAAAGTGTTTACCGCCACGAAACAGATAAAATCAGCACGCGCCTATATCGCGGTGGCCGGCCTGTACGAACTGTATATCAACGGAACAAAAGCCGGCAATCACCGCCTCGATCCTATGTACACCCGTTTCGACCGCCGTACCCTCTATGTTACCTACGATGTTACTTCCCTGCTGCAATCGGGCAGGAACGCCATCGGCGTAATGCTGGGCAATGGCTGGTACAATCACCAGTCCACCGCCGTATGGAACTTCCATGAAGCGCCCTGGCGAGGCCGACCCGCTTTTTGCCTCGATCTGCGCGTTACCTATACCGATGGCAGCGTGGAAACCATCAGCTCAGGAAAGGACTGGAAAACAGCACTGGGGCCTGTTGTATTTAACAGCATCTATACCGCAGAGCACTACGATGCCCGCAAAGAACAACCGGGATGGAACACGGTTAATTTCGACGACAGTAAATGGCAGGATGTCATTTATCGCGCAGCGCCTTCACAGCACATTGTTTCACAGCAATTATATCCTATAGAGAACGTGGAAGAAATCCCTGCTGCCGGCGTTGCCCATCCTAACGACAGCACCTGGATATACGACCTGGGCAGGAATATTGCCGGCGTAAGCAGGATCCGTGTAAGCGGCCCGGCAGGTACAGTGCTTAAGCTGAAACACGGTGAACAACTGGATAAAAATGGCTTCGTAGATCTCTCGAATATTATAGTGCATTACCGCCCTACAGATGATACCGATCCTTTCCAGACAGATATTTTTATCCTCAGCGGTAAAGGAGAGGAAACCTTTATGCCCCGTTTTAACTATAAAGGATTTCAATATGTGGAAGTAACGAGCAGTCGGCCGGTACAGCTCCGCAAAGAAAACCTGACCGGTTATTTTATGCACAGTAACGTGCCTCCTGCAGGGCATATCCATGGCTCCGATACCATGATCAACAAACTGTTCGCCGCCACTAATAACGCCTATCTTTCCAACCTGTTCGGCTATCCGACAGATTGCCCGCAACGTGAAAAGAATGGCTGGACCGGGGATGCGCAGATTGCCATTGAAACAGGGCTGTACAGCTACGATGGTATCACCATTTATGAAAAATGGCTGGCAGACCATCGGGATGAACAACAACCCAACGGCGTGCTGCCTTCCATTATCCCCACCGGCGGCTGGGGTTATGAATGGGGTAACGGCCCCGATTGGACCAGCACCATTGCTATCATCCCATGGAACATCTATCTTTTTTACGGGGATACCACGCTCCTCTCCGCTTCCTATGATAACATGCGCCGGTATGTAGACAGGATCACGGCTATCAGTCCTACAGGGTTAACCACCTGGGGGCTGGGCGACTGGGTGCCGGTTAAATCAAAATCGCCGGTGGAGTTCACCTCCTCCGCTTACTACTACGCCGATGCCACTATACTTGCCAAAGCAGCGAAACTGTTTGGTAAACCTGCCGACTATACGAAATACAGCACATTGGCAGAGAAGATTAAAACGGCATTTAATGCGAAGTATCTCAATAAAGAAACAGGCATTTATGGCGAAGGCGTACAAACGGAACAGAGCGTGGCCCTGTACTGGGGGCTGGTACCGGATGCCATGAAAAGCAAGGTGGCTGCCAATCTTGCAAAGAGAGTGGCTGCCGATAACTTCCACCTGGATGTGGGCCTGCTGGGCACCAAAAGTATCCTGAATGCGCTCAGCGAAAACGGGTATGCAGATGTTGCCTGGAAACTGGCCGCCCAGCGCACTTTCCCATCCTGGGGCTGGTGGATCATGAACGGCGCCACTACCCTTTTTGAAAACTGGGATATCAATGCATCATCAGATCTTTCCCGTAATCATATCATGTTTGGGGAAATAGGGGCCTGGTTGTATAAAGGCGTAGCCGGCATCAGGCCAGATGAAAATGCGCCAGGGTTTAAGAACATTTTACTGACACCCAACTTCGTGGAAGGACTGGATCATTTTGAAGGAAGTCATGACAGTCCTTACGGTACTATTGTCTCTTCCTGGAAAAGAAACAGCACTGCTATCACCTACCATGTAACAGTGCCTGCAAATGCGGAGGCAGACATCTTCTTTCACATCTCCCCCACACAAAAAATATATGAAAATGATAAACCTGTGGTTACACAAAACACCGGGAAAGGATTACGGTATCATGTAACCGCCGGTACAAGAGAGTTTCAGATCAGGTAAGCCGGATCTTTAGGAATAATTTCCACTCCCTTCTTTCCCGCTATGATGGCAGCATGCGCCATATTGTAAAAAAGCGAGGTTTCCAGCACGCCCGGGATCTCCTTTAAACGATGATTGAGGCTGTCTAATGGCGGGAAAGAACGGAACCAGATATCAATGAGCAGGTTGCCATGTTCAGTAATCACCGCTCCATCTTTTTTATTACTGAGCCGCAGCTCAGGGTTGGCAAGCGAAAATATTTTCTTCAGCTGTTTCATTACAAAAGGTACCGCTTCCGGTATCACTTCTATCACCACCGGGAAAGTAGTGTACAACTGCGTTACATACTTAGCGCCATCGCCAATTAAAATAAATTTATCGGCCATTGCCGCCAGCAGTTTCTCCTGTGTATGAATACCACCGCCGCTCTTCAAAGCGTTCAGCTGGTGATCAAACTGATCACATCCATCAAAATAAATATCCAGCCGGGATACATCACCTGGCTGTTTAATACTGAATCCGTGTTCCCTCAGTTGTTGTAAGGTATTATAGGAAGAAGTAATGGTAGTAATGCTTTTAAACAACGCCTCTTCGCTTTTCAGGTAGTTCACCAGGTGCGCGATGGTGCTGCCGGCGCCCAGTCCTATGGTCTGACCGGGTTGTATGTAATCCAATGCTGCCTTGGCAGCCACTTGTTTCAGATCTTCCATATGAGTTGTTATGAAAGATAAAGATGCGATTTTTTTGTCTTACCCGGTATACACCGGGCAAGACAAAATCCCGTTATCCTATACTGTAATACTATACTTCATTCCTTTCTTTGTAGCGAAGCGCAGCACGCCATCTTTATACTGATGCGGTACCACTGCTCCGTTCCGATCCTTTACCACGGCGCTTCCCGGTAGCTGCAGGCGGCATTCTGCCCCTGCATTGGAAAGCAGGCTCAGCTCCTTCACTGTTTTATTTTTCCAGCTGAAATCCACAACAAAACCATTGATGGCGCAGAGGCCCTTTACCTGGCCGGCGGCAAATTCAGGATTATCCGGGAGTGCGGGCAGCAGGCGGATCACATTATTACCGCCATGACTTTGCAGCAGCATTTCTGCGATACCGGCTACAGCGCCTAAGTTACCATCGATCTGGAAAGGCGGATGTGCGCAGAACAGGTTGGCATAGGTACCTGCACCGGAGCGCATACTGATTTCGCTGGTAGCGGCGGCAGGCGCCAGTAATTCCTGTAACATTTTGTAGGCGTGGTTACCGTTACCTAAACGGGCCCAGAAAGCGATTTTCCAGGCGCGTGACCAGCCGGTACCGCCATCGCCCCTGCGAAGCAGTGTTTTCTCCGCTGCCGCTGCCAGTTCCGGCGTATCCCATGGGGTAATTTCATCGTAAGGATACAGGCCATACAGTGGCGATACATGGCGGTGATGGGGATCGGCTTCCTTATAATCTTCCAGCCATTCCTGGATACCGCCGGTAGAAGGGCTTACCTGGTTAGGCGCCAGTTTACCCAGCACCACCTGCAGGCTATCCGCCCAGGCTTTATCCGTTTGCAGGATACGGGCTGCTTCCTGGTTGGCTTTCAGCAGGTCCCTGCCTATCTGCATGTCCATAGTAGGTCCCATACAGGTTTGTCCCTGCTGCCCGTTGGGCAGGATGTAAGCGTTCTCCGGGGAGTTGGAAGGCGCTGTAACCAGCCACTGGTGCGATGGTTCCGTGATCAGGATATCCTTATAAAAAACAGCCGCGCCCTTCAGTACCGGGTATATTTCCTGCAGGAATTTTTTATCGTTGGTATACTGGTAGTGTTTCCAGAGATGCGTGGCCACCCATGCGCCGCCTGTTAGCGTAGAGCCCCAGTCGGCCCCTTCTCCGGGAGAGGTAAAGCCCCAGGGATTGTTGATCACATGCGCTACCCAGCCATCGGCTTTATAGTAGGTGCGTGCAGTGCGTTGTCCGTATTTCGACATTTGTTTGGCCAATGTGAATAAAGGCTGGTGGCAGTCGGACAGGTTCGTAACTTCCGCCGGCCAGTAATTCATCTGTACATTGATGTTCAGATGGTAATCGGCATTCCATGGCGTTTGGTATTCTTCTGCCCATAAGCCCTGCAGGTTGGCCGGCATACCGCCATTACGGGAGGAGCTGATAAGCAGGTAACGTCCGAAGTTAAAATACAACGAGGCAAGGGAAGCGTCTTTATTGCCTTCGTGCAGGCGTTGTAACCGGTTGATGGTAGAAAGGGATTTCACTTCGTCATTACTGTTATCTGTAAATGAAAGGCGGCAACGGTTGAAGAACGACGTATAGTCTTTCACGTGAGCCTGCAGTAATCCCTGCCAGGAAACCGCTGCTGCCTTACTGATATCTGCAACAGTTCCGGGCATAGGCGCCGGGCCCGGCGTTTCCACCGAAGGCCAGTTCATATTAGTGCGGGCAGCCACCAGCAACAGGCATTCATTGGCATTATTAATAATGATCTGGTCATTACTTTCTGAGCGGGTACCGCCTTTGGAGATCACTTTCAGTATGGCTGCATATTGCACACCGGGATCGTTGTTACCACCATTCAGGGTACCGCTCATTTCCAGGTTACCGTTCACTACTTTCATTGTTGCGCGTTCCTTACGATACAACCCTGTAGTGAAGGAAAGGCTGCCGGGCTTACTGGCAGTGAGGCGTATTACCGCTACCTGTCCCGGGGCAGATACCAGTACTTCTTCTTTAAAGCCGGTTCCGTTCTTTTCCCAGCTTACAGTGCTCAATGCACTGTCCAGCCGCAGCCACCGCTGGTAATTGCTTACTACCGATGTAGTATCTTTCCATTGGATAAAAAGATCGCCCAGGGTTTGGTAGCAGCCAAACTTCACATTAGCGCCGCCACTGCTTCCGGGACCTTTGCATACAAAATATTGCTGCAGCATTTTCTGTGCTTCAATATTTTTTCCTTCCAGCAATAGTGTCCTGATCTGTGGCAGGTAATTGCCGGCCTCTTTACTATCGGCATCCTGTACACCACCGGCCCACATGGATATTTCATTCAGCACGATCCGTTCCCTGTTGGTGTTACCAAACACCATAGCGCCCATACGCCCGTTGCCCAGTGGGGCGGAAGCGGTGAAATGCCGGGCCGGTTCACTGAACCGAACCGTTACGTCAGATTGCGCCGATAATGTAAGGGCGCCCAATAAAAATGCAGCTTGCAGCGTGGAATATATCTTGCAGTTCATGTGCATCAAGATATATAAAATAGTGATGCAGCGGAGGCCGGTGGCAGCGATTTGCTAAATACAAATTAAAAAAAGCGAATTCTGTATTGGTCGCCTTCGGCGATGCGGAATTTGTCTTGGAACACTGATTACGCTGATTATGATGATTTGCGGATTGGATTTTTTTTGATTTTGGAAGATAGAAGCGAATATATAAGCTTTCATCTTCTACAATCATTTTTTAATCTCACAAATCCATAAATCAGTTTAATCCTGCAAAAAGACAATTTATTATTATCAGGCAAAAGTGTCAATCTTCCGCAGGGGTGATCTCGAACCTGGCGGCATAATGCAGCGGTTCCACAGGGCGACCTGTAAGCGCGCCCCAGGCGTAGGTAAAGCAGGCGCCGAAATAAAAGATCAGGGAAGAATAAAACATAAACAACAGCACCAGTACTGTAGATGCGGAGGCCCCATAAATACTGTTAATACTGCTATAGGTGAGCATTACCTTCAATACCATTTTCCCGATGTTAAACAGGATACTGGTTACCAGCGCACCGGTAATACCTACCCGCCAGCGGGGGCGCCCATCAGGCAGGAAATGGAATACCAGGAAAAACCAGGTGGTAACGATGATCACAGAAATTACGTAATTAAGGGTGCCGTTATAATAACTGCCCAGGGCTGGCAGGTACAGGTCTATATATTTCCCGAGAAAAGTGCGCGCGGTTTCCGCTACCAGGTCGATGATAAAGAGGACGCCTGCAAAAACGATCACCAATACGGCTTTCAGACGGGACACCATTATTTCTCCAAAACTGCTTTTATGAATGGGCCTTATTTTCCACAGCTCATTCAGGGAACCTTTAATAATTTTAAAGAGCGTGGTAGCTACAAACAGCAGGAAAATAAACCCTGCGATGGCGATGATCCAGTTTTGCGCAATGCTCCGGAAGGCTTTTAATGTTCCGAGGATGGCTTCGGTTGTTTCCAGTCCAAATATATTTTCCAGTTGCTTCATCAAACGCTGGCCGGGATGCTGGATCCGGAAAATAATTCGTAGCAGCTGGATGATGATAATAAGGATGGCGGGCAATGCAAAAGTGGTAAAAAAAGCAGTGGCGCCGGCCATCCGCAGCGGGTCGGCGGCCTGTAATGCCTTGTATGCCTCTTTGAACGAAAGCAGGAAAAGCTGCCATCGTGGTAGTTGTTTTTCTGTTGTAACGTTGTCCATACCTGCGCCCAATTTACAGATTAATTTCCTTTATCTGTAACCCGGCGGTTTATGGAAGAGCTGACCAGGCCGGATATTCCAGGTTATTTATGGGGCAAGGTTTTCAAAATATAAATACGCGGTGCAGCGGGGGTACACTCATGCAACGTTCTTAATGTGATATTTACAAAAAATAGCTGCGTTGATTCGGAAAGGGTTTGATTTAACAAACAGATTGGAAACACTAATTTAATTACTGCCTATTGCAGACTTCTCAGTGGTGGAGTTCTGAAAGGCACCCATTCAGCAATTTTCTCAATGCTTTTGTCAATGGATTCCAGCCTTTGATCAACTAAATCAAACCTTCGATCAAATCTGTTTTCCATTACGTCAATCCTAAGATCCACGGCATCAAATCTCCGGTCCATTGCATCAAATCTCTGATCCATTGCATCAAATCTCCGGTCCATTGCATCGAATCTCTGATCCATTGCATCGAATCTCTGATCCATGGCATCGAATCTTGACAAAATCTCCTGTAAAGCTTGTGATTCCATATACTTTAGAAAATTTTAATTGCTCAAATTTAATACATATTTAAAGCACCTAAATCCTCTAAATCAGATATTTTTTTTCCTCCTATTATTCTGATATCTAAATTATCAAACTCAACAGAAATTTATATGAAATTTCCGTTGAGTTTAATCCCTTCTTTGCATAAAAAACTGAAAAATTAAAAAAATATGTATCGCTGTAAACCCGATGAATGTTGCCGAAAAGAGCTGTTAGAATATCTGGCTCGTTGATGACGGACAAGCGTTACACTATTCTATGCAAGCCGTTGGCGATACACCTTACTTTATCATCTGTGCAATACCGCGGCCAAATGACCAGTCGGCCAATTCATTTTCCACCAGGATAATCACAACATCATCTACACTTACCGGTGTTGTTGCAGCAATACGCGATGCAATTTTTTCATACAACGCCTGCTTCATTTCCGGCGTTCTGCCGGCTCTGCATGTAATGCGGATATAGAGCAGGTTTTCTGTATGCGGCACATCATAGTAGCTTTCGGGGTAAAGGATATTGCCGGGCTCCATGGAATGGATCACCTGGAAGTAATCATTTAACGGGATGTTGAAGATATCTACCAGGCTTTGATGAACAGCGATTGAAATATCTTTTTTATGTTGCCGGGAAAGATGACTTCCCAGGTAGATCTGTATGAAGGGCATGATCTTTTTTGACTCAAATTTAGGGTGATTTCATGCATTTACAATACTGCTGTAAAACGGCTTACCGATATCAGTTCAACACCATCACCACACAGGTAAATGATACCCGGGAACGGACCAGGAGAAAATAAAAAGCCCGCCGGGGAACCGGAGGGCATATTTATCAATCTGTTCATCATTCTTTACAGCGTGATCTCCTGTACGGGGGAGAACAGCAGATCTTCCACGCCGGCTATCTTTAAGCCAATCCTGGCAAACACGGTAGCCTGCGCAGGCTGCACATCCGGGATATCCAGCTGTAAACTGATATTAGCCGGGTTGGTGATATCGCCGCCCGCCAGCTCAGCAGTTTTAATACTGTTCCTGTTATCCACAAACTGGGTTTTGCTCACATACAGGAATACCCGGTCAATATCGCGGGCATTTACATCCTTGATGATCTTTTCCGCACTGAAGGTAGCAGTGAGCTTTTTTGCCACTGCCGTAAACTTCGGGGAACGGATCATGTAGTATGGCATTACCTCAATGTCCCGGCGCAGGTTGCCGGAAATAGTCAGCGGTATGGTGTCTGTATTGGTTGTTTTATCCGGGATAGATATAAATGGTCCCTGGGAAGACGGGATCACCAGCTTATAGGCGGCGTTGAACAGCAAAGCTGAAAACGACCCGTCCTGGCTAACGTTCACCACAATAGGTGTTCTTGTTCCCCAGCCTGGTTCCCATAGTTCAAAATACACATCGTTATAGCTTACATTAATGGGCTCGCCCTGGTATACCAGCCTGCCGTTAAAAGTACTGGACGGCGCCTTATAATTATCTTTCTTGCAGGAGGCAGCAAATATACCTAACGCAATGAGTATGGCATACTGAATTTTAGTTCTCATAATAAATCACTTTACTGGTTAGGATTCTTAACTATCTTAGGATTGTTACTACGGATGCCCTCATCTATAGTAGCATAATAATTTCCCAAACGGAACAGGTGTGCAGAAGTAACCGCTCCCGGTAACACCTGTTTAAATACATACTTCCCGTTATTGGGACTTCCGGGGTTATACACCTTATAGGGCCACAGGCCAAATACGCGGGTGCTTACAGCTGTTGCGCTTCCCGGATCAGTAGTGAGCGGTACTTTGGCGCCATTCCAGATCTTATGCGCCAAACGCCAGCGCTTCATATCCCAGAACTCGTGCCCTTCAAATGCCAGTTCCACTTTTCTTTCATGCACAATCCGGTCGAAGGTGATTTGTGCGGCAGTAAGTGGAATTGTAAACCCGGCCCTTTCACGCACCTGGTTAATGTAACCTGCGGCAACTCCCGCCTGTCCAAGCTCAAACGCCGCTTCGGCAGCATTCAGCAATACTTCCGCATAGCGGTAACGGATCCACCACACCTCGCTCTGGGTACCAATACGGCCGGAGCCAACAGTAGGGTCCATATACTTGCGGATAATAAAACCGGATTGCGCGCTGAACTCCAGGTTATTTACCGGTCCGTCGAAGCCTACTACCTGCACATCCGGGCCACCGGGCTCCAGCTTTGCTTTGGCGCCGAAATTATCGCCGGTAACAATGCTGCCGTCTTTCCTGATATAGCCGGCCCAGATATCTACTTTCTTGTCTTTGAATTCGGATCCCGGCAGCATAACAGTAGCGGCTAAACGTGGATCCCGGTTGGCAAACAGGTCAAGCGGGTCGTTGTAGTAAATATAGTCCCCACCGGCAGTATTGGTAGGCAACGGGGCAAAGGTATTATCCAGTAACTCGAACGACTGTACGAGGTTCAGTGATGGGTTCAAACGACCGCCCTGTTGTTCTTCTGCATTGGAACGGGGCTGGCTCCATAAGGTCCAGGGTTGTACCCTTCCGCTTTGCAGCTTATAATCTTTTGCAAAGATCACTTCCGGGTTGGATCCTTTATCTATAAACAGGCTGATGAAGTTCTGCGTTAGGTTATCGCTATTCTTTTTATACAAAGAATAACTTCCCGTAGCTATCAGTTCCTGTGCAGCCTGTAAGGCAGTAGTATAATAAGCGGCGGCCTTTGATGCAGGGATGCCTACTTCTCCACCGGGCAGCGTTACCTGTGGTGTTTCCGCGCCGTGCTTAGCAATAGAGCCTGCATACAGTGCAGCCCTGGTTTTGGTGGCCAGTGCCAGTCCTACCGTAACGCGGGTTTTGCTGATGGGGCTTGCAGGTACATATTTCTTTACCGTATCCATTTCGCTGATCACGAAATCATAGATCTCAGATTCTTTGGCACGTGGACTTTGCAGATAGGAAGGATCGTTCTTATAGTCGTATTCCATCGCTTTAAGGATCAGCGGCACACCGCCTACCCTTTTCACTTCTTCGAAATACACCACAGCTCTCAGGTAGCGCGCTTCTGCAACGAATCGGTCTTTTACTTCCTGTTTCAGCTTTGTGGAGGCAGCGCATTTTTCAATGAAGATATTCAGCTCCCTGATGTAAGCGTAGTCCCAGTAAGTTACTTCCGCACCGCCTTTAACGATCATACCCGGGAACACGTATGGGTAGTCAACAAAGCTATGCCGCCAGTACTGACCGTTCTCGGAAGCGAAGGCTTCATCAAAGCGGGCAAATTCTCCCCAGTTATCGATGGTTTGTACCACCATGGAGGGAATAGGGGAATTATTCACATCTGTTTGCCTGTCAGGATAACGGTCGTACAGGTCTGCCAGTACAGACAGGATCAGTCCTTCATCATTCCATAACTGTTCATTCTGCAGGATATCGGACGGCGGTACGTCCAGGAATTCTTTGTCCCTGTTACAAGCCGTGCTTAACACCAGTGCACAAAGACCTATATATAACAAACTTTTTTTCATAACGAAACTTATTTATTACTTAGAAAGTAAAGTTCAAACCAACATTCACCAGCTTATTCTGCGGGTATTGCAATCCGTTTTCATCCGCTATTTCCGGTTCTATTCCGAGATCTTTTACGTTATCCAGGGAGAACAGGTTGTAGGTATTTACGTATACCCTGACTTTCTTAAACTTAATCCTGTCCAGTATCTGTTGCGGAATAGAATAACCGATTTCCATTGTTCTCAGGCGCAGGTAATGCACATTATGCAACCAGAAGGTGGATGGCTTGTTATAGTTGCTGTGGCCACCTTTGTTGAACCGCAGCGGCGGATTTTTACCAGGGATCCATTTGCTGTTCAGATCAAACGGATCTTCGCGGTGCCAGCGGTCATCGTAGAACTGTTTCAGGAGGTTACCACCATTCTGATAAGGCCATCTCATTTCCCAGTTCTGGTTATAGGAATACATGGAACCACCGGAGAAATCGGCTGTAAAGTCGATGCCGTTCCATCTTACACCCAGGTTCAAACCGAAGTTAACGGTAGGGTTACCGGTGGTCTGGTAGCCGATGGGGCGCATATCGTAGTCGTTGATCACATTATCGCCGTTCACATCTTTATAGATAATATCTCCGGGCAATAAGGTTTTGTTACCCTGTCCGTCGATGTTAACCGGGTATTTGTTGATCTCGTCCTGCGACTGGAACTGGCCAATGGCTTCATATCCCCAGTAAATATTATTCCAGCGGTCTTCAATAGAGTTCCTGTAGTGATCCCATGAGTTGCCCCATACAGGTTTGTAACTTTCCAGGAACCTGCTGCGGGAATAGGATACGTTACCACCTACCATGAAGCTCACTTTTCCTGCCTGTCCGTTATAAGCGGCAGAAAATTCCCCACCTCTCTGTGAATCGCTGTTCACATTTTCATCCGGCAGGTTATAGCCTATTTCATTTGGCACCAGCACATCATATTTGCGGCCGCGCAAGCCGGAACGTTTACGGTTGAAGAAGTCGAGCGAGCCGGATATTTTACCGTTCCATAACTGGTAATCCAACCCTACATCGGCAATTTTACTGGTGAACCAGGAAAGGCGGTTGTTGGGAACCCCTTTATCACGTGAGCCTCTTATTACTGTACCATCCAGGATCACCGTAGAAGTACCGTAGGTATATCCGGGAAGATAATCGTATGCACCGATACCGATGTCATCATCACCCAGTTCTCCGTAAGAAGCGCGCAGCTTTAATTCAGTAAGAATAGAGTTCCTGCCGATCCAGCTTTTAAAGAAGGGTTCTTCTGTGATCCTCCATCCTCCGGAGATAGATGGGAAGAAGCCCCATCTTCTATCCGGGGCAAATTTCCAGGAGCCATCATAACGGCCGGCAATTTCCAGGAAATATTTATCGGCGAAGCCATAGTTCAAACGACCGATATAACCTACACGGGCTTCCGTCCAGTCCTTATCATTGTAGGTATCCATATCGGAGAACTGGATCAGTGGCAGCACATTACTTTTTGGCACGGCATGCGCCCATACATCCAGCTCCCGGCGTTTGATGCGTTCAGATACCAGCGTGGCGCCGATAGTATGTTTACCGAAAGTATTGTTATAATTGATCTGGCCCTGCAGTACATTCTCCAGTACTTTATGGGTACCTCTTTCCCGCCATGGATTGGAGCTTCCGCCGGTACGCAGGTAGGTATCGGTAGCTTCCTGGTAGGTATAGGTATCATACGTATATTCGTGACCGTTCATCAGTTTGTCGGCAAAATAATACGAGTACATTCCTTTCAGTGTAAGCCCTTTGATCGGCGTTTCATACGTAGCGTTGAAGTTGGTTTGCAATACGCGCCAGTCTTCCGTCCAGTAACCGGAAATTGCTTTGGTTTGCACGGCCCAGTTCTCCGTGTTATGGCCTATATCATTTGGATACAGGGGGTTGTCGTTGGCATATGCCCTTTCTGTGGGCCTGTTACGGAACAGGGCAAAACGGGGCGCCCAGTAGTCATCGCCGCCAGGCACTCCGGGGTTATCCCTTTGTTCAATACGGCCATTGATCTGCACGCCTACCTTTACACGTTTGGCTACTTTGGCATCCACATTACTCTGGATGTTGGTACGGTTAAAATCAAACTCTCTTCCCAATACTGATTTCTGATCCAGGCGGGTGAGGGAAAGATAATAGTTGATATTTTCAGAACCACCGGTGGCATTTACGTTGATAGAGTTCTGCGGGGCATTTTTCTTGATGATAAAGTCGTACCAGTCGAAACTCCTGTAACCCTTTTCAGTTCCGGCTTTCCATTTTTCCAGTTCTTCTCTCGTGATGTCTGTATGCGGGTTCTCATCATTCATTTCCGCGTCTGCTTTACCCAGCATCCATTCATAGGCGTTTACTGTTTTAGGGAACCTCGACCAGTTTTGCCATCCCGTATAGGCGTCTACGTTAATCGTATTTCCTGCGCCCATTTTACCTCTTTTGGTAGTTACCACCACTACCCCGTTTGCAGCCCTTACACCGTAAATAGCTGCAGACGCATCTTTGAGCACGGTAATGCTTTCAATGTCGTTGGGGGAAATGTTGTTAAACTGTCCAGCATCTTTCTGGATCCCATCTATTACATACAGGGCGTTTCCGAAGTTGCGGATCTGGATATTGGCGCCTGCGCCAGGCCGGCCATCGGGCATACGGAAAGATACGCCGGGAATTTTACCCGCCAGGGTAGCGCTCACGGTAGAGGCATGTACCCTTTCCAGGTCTTTGCTGGTAACGCCGGAAATAGCGCCTGTAAGCGATTCTTTCTTTTGTGTACCGTACCCTACCACTACAACTTCCCCTAGTCCTTTGCTATCAGTTTCCAGTTGTACGTTCACTACTTTTTTGCCACTGAGCGGTACTTCCTGTTTTAAAAACCCTACATAGGAAAATACCAGCACGGCATTATTTTCAGGAACAGAGAGGGAGTAATTACCGGCGCCATCAGTAGCGGTTCCTTTATTGGTACCTTTCAGATTTACCGATACGCCTACCAGAGGCATCCCTTTATCGTCTGTTACCTTACCGGTAATCACCATATCTGCAGGGGCAGCATGGGCCATCAGGCCGAGGGAAAGCAACAATACCGTAAACAGCCGGCAATAGCCGCCCGGTATCACTTTCCGGATTGAGTTGCGGAAACGTAATCGTTTTTTCATAACAAGTTTTTGTGTGGTCTTTTTTAAATTATCAGTCTTACGTAACTGTCGTTTTGGTTGAATATGCCCAGGGCTGTTGTTTACTTCACTACCGGGAATGCTACTATTCTCACCTTGGTACATCCATAGGGCACCAGGGTAATATTGGTTTCTTTATCGCTTACTTTTCCTTTATAAATACCGTTCCTGTCTGTTACGGGTTGTGGTGCTACATCATCCACAAGCTTCCATTCAGGAATCTGTTTACCAGTGGTGGTAATTGCTACAGGTGCATTTGCCAGGTTCCATACGAATGTGTCTGTTACAGGTTTCACGGTGCTCACCTGCAGGTATTTAGCCGGTTCACGGATAATTTTTTCCGGCAGGCCGTAGTTCCATTCTCCTTTGGGGTAAACGCTGAAGTAATCGCCTTCTGCTTCATCATGACCTTTCTCCCATTGTTCTTCTAACTTCAATGCATATACGAGCGGGCCTCTTTCCACCGTACGTGAATTACGGCCCCAGTTGGAGGTACGCACCTGCATGGGCAGCTGCAGTACCAGTTGGTCGTTGTTGCTCCAGTTGCGGTTTACGGTAATCACCTGGCCGCCTTTCGCGGTGCGCAGCTTTTCCCCGTTAAGCAGTACAGCAGCTTCATCGCACCATGCGGGTATACGCAGTTCCAGTGGAAATGCAACGGATTTCTGTGTGGCTATACGAAACAGCACCTGGTCTTCAAAAGGGTAACCGGTCACTTCGCGGATGGTAACAGGCGTATTGTTCTTTCCCACTTTTGCGGTCACTTCGTTCGGGCTGTAGGCAAGTGCCGCCAAACCGTTGCCGGCGGTGCCATACCACAAATGGGTGGTAAATTTTGTCCAGCCCTGGTGCATATTGGCCAGGCAGCAGGTGTAACCGCTGCGCATACCC
>NZ_DATCRD010000207.1:0-4547 GCF_036569185.1 Chitinophaga sp. | reverse complement strand
TGCAATGGCTGTGCCATTTTGCTGGGTAACGACCACATCTTCTGTGAGCGTCATAATTACGCCATCTGCTCCTTTGGCTTTTCCCATTTCTATCACCTTTTGCTGAGTGGCTTCTACTGAACCAAATCCTTTCGCAAGGGTAGTAGAACCCATGGTGGTATATTGCTTTCTGATGTCAGCCTTGTCGAGATATACGTCAACATTTGAAGTGGGTGGATAGGTGGTTCCAAAATAAGATGGCTTGGAACATGCAGTCATCAACGTAATAAGCAGTATTCCAAATACCTGCATTAATGTTTCTTTTTTCATTTTAAATGTTTTTAAATGTGTCAATTGCTGATTGCGTTATTTAATCCGAAATCATGAGCAAAACTATCCTGACACACTTGCCTTTAAAACTTTGTTATTTGAAATGGCGTTTGCTGCATGTCAATAGCCGGTAACGCATAAACCGGGATATGGAACCATTTTGACCCGGGACGTGTTCAATAACAGTTTCTTGTGCCATTGATGGTGATTAGTTTGTTGCCTCCTGTTTTGATGCTATAAAGGGAAAAAACGTTAACTCTCCGGGAAACCATGCCTAACACAGCCAGCGCTTATCGCGGCATCTTTGTGTCATCATAAAATAATCAATCATTCAACGATAAATTATAGATCATGAAAACAACATTTAATACCATTAAGATCAATGGCGTCGAAATCTTCTATCGCGAAGCAGGTAATAAAAAGAACCCAACCCTTGTATTATTACATGGCTACCCCACTTCGTCTCACATGTACAGGAACTTAATCAGAGACCTGTCAGACAAATACCACCTCATCGCTCCGGACTATCCGGGCTATGGCAGAAGCGGGCAACCGCCGATGAGCGAATTTGAATACACATTCGACAACTTTGCAAAGATCATTACCGCCCTGCTTGAGAAACTGGATGTCCGGAAATACAGCCTGTACCTGATGGATTACGGTGCTCCGGTAGGTTTCCGTATCGCCACCGCCAGTCCCGAAAAGATCGATTCGCTGATTATCCAGAATGGATGTGCCTATGAGGAAGGTCTTGAAACTTTTTGGGACCCCATCAAAGCCTACTGGAAGGACAGGAATAACAAGGAAGCAGAAAATACGCTCCGCGGCTTCCATAGCCCCGACGGTCTGAAATGGCAGTATACCCATAATGTACCCGATGCCAGCCTGATATCTCCTGACAACTGGGAAATAGATCTGAGGCACCTGGAAAGACCTGAAAATGACGCCATCCAGCTGGCCCTGTTCTACGACTACCAGAACAATGTGACGCTTTATCCCAAATGGCAGCAATATTTCAGGGACCATCAGCCCCAAACGCTGATTGTTTACGGCAAGAACGACTATATCTTCCCCGGCTCAGGAGCCGAAGCATTCAAAAAAGACCTGAAGAACCTGGAATTTCATTTGTTCGAGACCGGTCACTTTGCCCTGGAAAGCTATGGTAATGAGATTGCTGCGATCATCAGTGACTTCCTGTCGCGAAAAGCAGTAAAATAACAACAAAAATATAAGTATGTGCTCATAGGTGGCGTATCCCCTGCCAGTTACTGGTGGCGGGATACGCTGTGTTGGAGCTTAACAGCGCCAACAGCGGGATGTTTAGCGATGTCAGAGAAACTGAGATGACATTTATCTTCATAAGATCGGCATCACAGCACTGGAGTCTGCAGGAATGGTCCGCTTCAACCAGCCTTTTTACTGCATTGTCAACCACGACAAGCGGGAAAAACTTATCTTTGGAGGGTTGATGACCCCGGCAAAACGGGGTATTTTACTTTTATGATCTGTTAAAATGTACGAGCCGCTTTTTAACTATATAGAACGTTATGCCAGGGCAGGGATTGCAGACGGTGAAAAAGACATCATCAGATCTGCATTTGAGCTTAAAAGACTTAGTAAAAAACAGTACTTCTCCGAGGAAGGAAAAGTTTGCTTATATACCGGCTTTATTTTGAAAGGAGCCTTCCGTCAATACAGCGTTGATGACAGCGGCATGGAGCATATACTTCAGTTAGCTATTGAAAACTGGTGGATAGTGGATCGCCAAAGCTACATTAATCAGACCCCATCCGCGTATTTTATCGAAGCCTGGGAGGACGCAGAAGTATTGATCTTACCCCGGGCAAAGCTCGACGTTATTTTAACAATTCCTGCTATACAATCCATGTTCTGGCAGATGAGCGAAAACAATCATATCGCCTTCCAAAAGCGGGTGGATGATACCATCAGCCTCAACGCCGTGAAACGCTATGAAAATTTTGAACGTTTATATCCCCAGATCGTCCAACGGTTCCCACAGCACCAGATAGCCTCCTACCTGGGAATAGCCAGAGAAACACTCAGCAGAATAAGGAGACCGTCCTCCCGTTAATTTCTTTTATCCGCTACCTTCAATTTCCTGCGATACTTATTATCATCATCCGATTGTGACATTTGTCATCGTTTCAGGCTCTTCATCCAATGTAATTTTGCTTTATCAATTCAAAGAAAACAGCACGTTTTCAAAGATTATGTAAAAGCAAAAAATGAAAATCATGAAGAAGTTTAAAATTGAAGATACAGTAATGTTACTGATCGATCACCAGGAAGGCACCATTAATTTCTCTGCCAACAGGCCCCATGAAGAGATCATATCCCGCGCCCGCACCCTGGCCAGGGTAGCCAGAGATCTGAATATCCCGGTTGTGCTGACTTCGAGCCAGGAAGACTTGGCACAGGGACCGCTGCTGAAAGATATGAAGGAAATTTTACCTCAACAGTTCGCCGGCCGTGTGAAAAGGCAGGGTATTACCAATGCATGGGAAGATGAAGCGTTCAGGGCAGCTGTGCTGAAAGCAGCAGATGGAAGAAAAAATATAGTAATGGCCGGCCTCACCAATGACGTGTGTATCGTTTGGCCCTCCATTTCCATGGTAGAAGAAGGTTTTGATGTGCAGGTTGTGATTGATGGAGGAGGCGCACCAAGCCAGATTGCAGAGGATGTGGCCAGACACACCTGGGAAAGCCACGGCGTACGTACAACCACTATCAGTCAGTTTATATCAGAACTGGTGCATAGCTGGGCTACGCCCGAAGGTGAAAAGGTAAAACCTATTCTTTTCGAAGAAATTTACTCCCAATTATTTAAATAATCCGGGAACAGCAGTGCCTGTAATACAGGCACTGCTTTAATACCATCCTGATATGTTACATAAAATAACACGTGAAGCCTTTAAAAACCATGGGCCTATCCAGATCCTCTATCCTGGCCTCACCCTGGCCGGCCATGATTCCGGCATAGGAAGCATTGGCCGTATAGACCATGCTGTTGTACATGGCAGACAGCACATTGCCATGCACCCGCATATTAACGACGAAATCCTTTCTTACTTCAGGTCAGGAAAGGCAGAGCATATTGACTCCGAGAATTATAAAGATACCGTTGGAGGTAAACGCCTGATGCTGATGAAAGCCGGAAAACGCTTTTATCATGAAGAGTTTATCGATGGCCAGACCGAACCCTTCGAAGGTCTGCAGATCTTTATAAGGCCCGGCGAAAAAGACCTGGAACCAGAAGTGATCTTCCAGGATCTCCAGCAACACGACAGCGAAAACCAATGGCGCCTGCTGGCGTCCCCTACATCCCGGACTGTTTTTCGCTTCAGTAGCCAGACCTGGCTATACGACGCAAAATTGTCCGGCGGCGAAACGTTGGCTTTACCCGGGCTGCCCGGAGAAGAGCTTACTATATTGCTGTATGTATACCAGGGCACTATTAAGATAAATGGAAATATAGTACTCAATAAAAAGGAAGCCATGGTCCTGAAAAATGAGGTCATTTCTATTCAGTCAACCCAGGGCGCTGAACTGGTGCTTTTTCTCACCGATGAAAATGCACCGATTTTTAAAGAGGGCATGTACAGCGGCAATAAAGGAAACCTTATTTAAGGCAACGGAGAAGTTTTTGGTCACACACAGATCCCCCAACTTTTCAATTTGATCCCAAATCCCCCAAGAATTCAACTTGATCTGTATCTCTGATCCGGATTTTACCTAAATAGCAAAACCCGCGACTAGCGCGGGTTTTAACCTTTCAAGTGCCCAGAACTGGATTCGAACCAGCACGTCCTTGCGAACGCTGCGACCTGAACACAGTGCGTCTACCAATTTCGCCATCTGGGCAACCGTGTTAAGGGATGGCAAAGGTAGGCACTTTTTTAAAACTTCCAAATTTTTTGAAACAAAAAATCTACAAAAAAATTGAAATGCCCACCCCGCTTATATTTCATCCTTTCACAATTTTTTTCTTTCCCGCTTCATGATCTATCACATCACATTCACCAGCGGAAAAATTTTATGCTGTCACTAAAAATATCTTTCAATCAGCCATCAAAGGCTAACAACTACACTGCTACGTTAAACGCTCTTAGCGTATCATTCAGGCTCGTCTTCAGATCCGTTGATTCCTTACGCTGCCCAATGATCAGCGCACAAGGCACCTGGTATTCGCCGGCAGGGAATTTTTTGGTATAGCTGCC
>NZ_DATCRD010000206.1:0-22631 GCF_036569185.1 Chitinophaga sp. | reverse complement strand
TTTTCATACAACAGGGATAAGAAATAAGTTAACAATAAAAAGTATTGCAAGAAAGCAAAAAGCAGGGATAAATCCCTGCTTTGCAACAAAAAATAATGCCGGTATTATTAATACAATAACCTCGTCTTAATCGTATGCTCCACTTCCTTCAACAGCGCCAGCGCTTCCTGGGATAACCTGGTGTCTACATCCAGCACCACATACCCGATCTGGTCGTTGGTTTTCAGGTACTGCCCCAGGATATTGATCTTGTTGGCAGATAAAGCCGTATTGATAGCAGACAATACCCCCGGTACGTTCTGGTGGATGTGCAGGATGCGGTGCGTGTTCTCAATAGGCGGCACGCTGATGGCCGGAACAGTATGGGAACCAAAGCTGGCGCCTTTTTCCAGGTAGTTGAGCATTTTGCTGCTCACATCCAGCCCGATATTGTGTTGCGCTTCTTCCGTACTACCACCAATATGCGGCGTAAGGATCACGTTGGATAATTTCTGCAATGGCGTGCTGAAAGCGGCGCCGTTCTTTTCAGGTTCTACCGGGAATACATCGATAGCCGCACCGGAAAGACGGCCGCTTTCCAGTGCTTCTTTCAGCGCTTCCAGGTCTACCACCTCACCGCGGGCATAGTTGATAAAGATAGCGCCGGGCTTTGCATCCGCCAGCACTTCTTTAGTGATCATATTCGCGGTGGTTTTGCTGGAAGGTACATGCAGGGAAATAATATCTGCTTTATTAAAAAGTTCTTTCAGGGTGCGTTGTTGTTCCGCATTACCAAGCGGCAGTTTGGTTTCCGAATCGTAATAAATTACGTTCATACCCATTCCTTCCGCCAATACGCTCACCTGGCTGCCAATGTTACCATATCCTACTATACCCAGTGTTTTACCCCTGAGCTCATAGCTGCCGGTAGCTTCTTTCATCCAGATGCCGTTATGCGCGGCATTGTTCTTATCCACGATGCGGCGGATGAGAATAATGGACAACCCTATTACCAGCTCAGCCACTGAACGGGTATTGGAATAAGGCGCATTAAAAACAGTTACACCATGCTCGGTAGCAGCCTTCAGGTCAACCTGGTTGGTACCGATACAAAAACAGCCAATAGCCTGCAGTTTCCTGGCCGATTCCAGTACCTTGCGCGTTACTTTGGTTTTGGATCGGATGCCCAGGAGATGAACGTCCTTGATTTCATTGATCAGATCTTCTTCATTCAACGCGCCGGTAAGTTTGCGCACCTGGTACCCTGCCGTGGTAAATTCCGCCACCGCAGCATCGCTGATGTTTTCTAATAGTAAAATGCTGATCTTCTCTTTCGGATAACTTGTCGACTTTTGCTGGTCCATAATATTATACTAAGTTATATGTGTATCTGTATGTTGCAATTGGCTTAATAATTGCTGATAGCGGGGAAACAGGGCACAAACCTACTCGAAGTTGAGGAATATTCAAATAGCAGGGTAATCAAATTCGATTACATCAAAAAAACGTGGAATTCAGGAACATTTTTTTAATTTTTTTTCACTTTTTTGCTTAAAAACGAATTAAAAGAATTGGAAATCACCGTTTTTATTTGGCAGTCTTTTACTTTGAGTCTAAATTTAGCGCTTTGTATTTTTTGGGTCTAAAATTGAATTAAGCAAGTAGTCATACTCCTCTAATGAAGCGATTGAAAGCAGTAAGTATTATCTTAACTATATCGGGAATTGCAATTATCTCCAGCTGCCAGAGCAATGCAGCAAGAAGGGAAGAAAGCAGAAGAAAAGCAACATCGGATTCGGTACGTTTTACAGCAGGACTATCAGCGGCGGAAAAGGAAGCCATCCTGAAATCGCCGCGCACCATACAGATGCAACATGAACTGGAAGCATTTTATAATGGTAAACTGCTTCGTACAGGGTTTAACGGCGCCATGATAGTGGCCAGGAAAGGGGTCGTCATCTTTGAAAAATATCATGGCTATGAAAACTCCCGGACTAAAACGCCGGTGATGGACAGCTCCTCCTTTCAGCTGGCCTCTGTTACCAAAACCTTTACAGGCGCCGCAGTGATGTGGCTGGTACAAAATGAAAAGCTCAGCCTGGAAGATTCCCTGCAAAAATTCTTTCCCGCATTTCCTTATAAAGGGATCAATGTACGCATGCTCCTGAATCACCGCAGCGGCCTGCCTAATTACCTTTATTTCTGCGACAGCCTGTGGAAAGATGAATCCAGGTTTATTACCAACGAGGAGGTGATCAAATTAATGGAGCAGCATAAGCCGCCAATGCAACACCTGCCAAATACTCATTTCCAGTATTGTAATACCAACTATATGTTGCTCGCTTCTATTATTGAAAAAGTAAGCGGGCAGAAATATGCCGACTTCATGCAGCAAACTATTTTTGAGCCGCTGCGGATGACCAGCACTTTTGTATACGACCCCTCCTCTGCTGCGCGTGCGCACCAAACGCAAAGCCACAAGTACAACGGACAGTTTGAGCCTGATACTTACTTCGATGGCGTAATGGGCGACAAAGGTATTTACAGCAGCGCTGAGGACATGCTCAAATGGGATCAGGCGCTTTACTCAGGTCAGTTCCTGAACGATGCCACGCTGAAGGCTGCCTACACCCCTTACAGTAACGAGAAACCAGGAGTCCGTAACTACGGCCTGGGATGGAGGCTCATGGTATACCCCGACAGCACAAAAAATATCATTTACCACAACGGCTGGTGGCATGGTAATAATACGGTGTTCTATCGTTTCATACAGGATTCTACCACGTTGATCATCTTAGGAAATAAATATAACCGCGGTATTTACCAGGCAGTAAAACCAATACGTGATATCATAGGTCACGGTGATGGTGAAGAAGCGGGAGAAGAATAAAACAGTTATTCATCTTACAAAAAAAAACAGCATCGCTATATAAGTGATGCTGTTTTTTTTGTAAGATGAATAATTATCCGTGCTTACGGTTGGGTAAAACGTTATCCCGGGTCCATACTATTTCGCCGGTAAATACATGACTTCTCACCGGGCATGCCGCTTTCAGACAGTAATGGCAACAGGACGGGATACACGGATCCATATGAATAAAAAACTCTACTTCACTGCTGGGAAATCCTTCATTAACCAGCTTCTCTATCTTCTTCATTTCATCATGCGCATCGTTCAGTTCCAGGTAATACGGCAGGGTTACATGGCAATCGATATGATAGTTATTTCCATATTGCTGTACGCGCATATTATGCACATCGATCCAGTTCTCCCTGCGATGGGCAGATAAAATTGTGATCACCTTATCTACGATCTTCATGTCCGTTTCATCCATCAAACCGGAGATGGAACGGCGCATGAGCTGGTAGCCTTTTGCGAGGATCAGTATGCCCATCACCAGTGATACCGCGGGATCCAGCCAGGTCCAGCCTGTAAAGTGAATGATGAGCAAAGCCGCTATCAACCCTGCGCTGCTGTATACATCGGTCATAATATGCTGCCCGTTCCCGGAAATGGTAATGGAAGAAAGCCGCCGGCCGGAGCCTACAAGATATAACCCCAGCAGCAGATTAGCCACTGTAGTGGCGCCCAGCACCCACAAACCGTTTTCTATCTGGTGCAGTTCCCTCGGCAGGATAAAATACTGGATCGCCTTCACCAGGATCAGTATGCCTGCAATAAAGATCATAGCGCCTTCAAAGCCGATGGAAAAAAACTCCACCTTTCCATGTCCGTACGGATGGTTCGCATCTTTAGGCTTACCGGCCAGGTAAATACTATAACAGGCAAAACCGCCGGCCACCACGTTAATAATGGATTCCAGGGCATCGGAAAGGATAGCCACTGAATGGGTCATAAAGTAGGCAGAGAACTTTGCCGCAGTCAGGATAAAACTAACGATCAGCGACACGAGTATAACGCGCAGTTCTTTTCTTAGCAATGGTTCAGTTTTGTGTAATGGTAAAGGGCAAAGGTAAAGGATTATTGGCGTTTGAAAACCACCCCGGTATTAATAATAACATAACATAAGTCATGCTGATAAAGCAGTTGCAGCTGTTACATTTGCGATAAACCACGAAAAACTGTACTAACCCTTATAAACATACGAAAATGACCGGTAGTGAAAACCATGTCCAAACTGTTGTCAATAAAATTTTTGACCTGTATAATACTTATGGCCAGGAAGAATATGGCGAACAGGTAACGATGCTGATGCACATGATGCAGGCCGCGCTCATAGCAGAAAGCACAGGCTTTGATGATGAAATGATCATTGCGGCTTTCCTGCACGACATTGGCCATTTCTTTGAAAACTCCCCCCAGATGAACGGGCTTGGCGCACAGGCACATGATGACCTTGGCAGCGCTTTCCTGCTGGAATGCGGTTTTCCCGAAAGAATGGCCCGGCTGGTAGGCAGTCATGTTGCCGCCAAACGTTACCTCACGTGGTCCGACAGCGCCTATTATGATACGCTTTCCGAAGCCAGTAAACAAACCCTGGAATACCAGGGTGGGCCCATGAGTGAAGCAGAAGCGCTGGCTTTCCGCAACGATCCTCTTTTTCATCAGTATATACAGATCAGGATCTGGGACGATATGGGGAAGGAAACAGATATACCGGTAAAACAGGAAGACGTAGACCGGATGCGGGAGAGAATGCGGGCTTACCTGCTGGCCAACACTGCAGCCGGCGATAATTAACGGGCCAGGGCTGAATTGCGGGTCTATGCACCTATGCGCTGAAATCTTACAGGAACAATCACAGGCGCAATCGTTGCTACATAAATGAAAAGCAGCGCAACAGGATACCAGATCCTGTTGTGCTGCTTTTTTAATGTGATATAACTATCGGTTACGCGTTGGTATCTCCTGCATCTGCAGCCGGAGGTGTAACGGGCGCCTTTGTTTCTCTCGGTTCTCTTGGTTCCCTTGGCTCCTTCGGTTCCTTTTCTTTCTTCTTCGCTGCTTTAGGCGCAAAGATGGCGATCATACGCTTACCTTCCATGGTAGGCATACTTTCCAGTCCGCCTACTTCTGCCAGCCTTTCAGCAAACTTCAGGAGGATCAGTTCACCACGTTCCTTAAACATGATAGCACGGCCTTTAAACTGTACATAGGTTTTTACCTTGTTACCGTCTTTCAGGAAGCTTTCAGCATGTTTAGCTTTAAAATCGAAGTCGTGGTCGTCGGTGTTAGGCGTAAAGCGAATTTCTTTCACTTCACTTTTATGCGCCTTCGCCTTCATTTCCTTTTCCTTCTTCTTCTTTTCGTAAAGGAATTTATTGTAGTCGATGATACGACAAACGGGGGGCACGGCATTCGGGGAAATTTCCACCAGGTCTAAACCTTGTTCCTCTGCCAGGCGTAATGCCTCCTCTGTTTTGTAGACACCTACCTCAATATTATCACCTACAAGCCTTACCTCAGGAACGCGTATCATCCTGTTGGTGCGATGTTCTTGTTGTTGTTCCCTGCGGAAGTTGGGGTTTCTTCCCCGGTTGTTGCCGCCAAAACTTGGTCTGGGTCTTTGTTGCATTAAAAAAAATAAAATTAATTAATTAATTGTCCTTTTAGTCCATGGTCCACATATCGTCCATGGACCAAAAACAATCTTTACAAAAATACGGGGAAAATCATAGCAATTAACATACCTTAATCAAGTAATGTTCATTGTTTTATATACCTTTTTTCCACATTTGTGCGATGTTATTCAATTGGCTTCCGGTTGGCCACCTCTTCGTTGATCATAGTGATAAACTGTGCGGCCGGCATAGTTCCCAGGTCACCTTTTGACTGGCGGCGAACGGCTACTACTTCATCAGCAGCTTCTTTTTCACCGAGTACGAGCATGTACGGAATTTTGGCCAGCTCTGCTTCCCGGATCTTTTTACCGATCTTTTCGCTCCTGTCATCTATTTCAGCGCGAATTTCCGCTTTTTTCAGCAATTCTGCTACTTTTTCTGCATAGGCCTGGCTTTTATCGCTGATAGGCAGGATTTTCACCTGTGTAGGCGCTAACCACAGCGGGAATTTACCTGCGCAGTGCTCAATCAGCACAGCGATAAATCTTTCCAGTGAGCCAAACGGTGCGCGGTGAATCATTACCGGGCGGTGTTTCTGGTTATCTGCTCCGATGTACTCCAGGTCAAAGCGCTCCGGCAGGTTGTAATCCACCTGGATAGTACCCAGTTGCCACTTACGGCCCAGTGCATCCTTTACCATGAAGTCGAGCTTAGGACCATAAAACGCGGCTTCGTCGTATTCCACCACGGTATTCAGTCCCTTTTCGGCGGCCGACTCAATGATCGCTTTCTCCGCCAGTTCCCAGTTCTCTTCACTACCCATGTATTTGCTGCGGTCTGTTTTATGACGCAGGGAAATTTGTGCAGTATATTCTGTAAAGCTTAAACTGTTGAATACATACATCACCAGGTCTATCACTTTCTGAAACTCTTCTTTTACCTGGTCAGGGCGGCAGAAAAGGTGCGCGTCGTCCTGGGTAAATCCTCTTACGCGGGTAAGCCCATGCAGCTCTCCATGCTGCTCATAGCGGTATACGGTACCAAATTCAGCGAAGCGTACCGGTAAGTCCTTGTACGACTTTGGCGATACCTTATACAGTTCGCAGTGATGGGGGCAGTTCATGGGTTTCAGCATAAACTCCTCGCCTTCTTCCGGCGTGTGTATAGGCTGAAAGCTGTCTTTCCCGTATTTCTCATAGTGACCGGAAGTCACATACAGGTTTTTATTCCCGATATGCGGTGTTACCACCGGCAGGTAACCGCTGGCTACCTGCGCTTCCTGGAGGAAACGTTGCAGGCGTTCGCGCAGCATAGCGCCTTTGGGCAGCCACATAGGCAATCCAAGCCCTACTTTTTCAGAGAAGGCAAACAGTTCCAGTTCCTTACCCAGCTTACGGTGATCCCGTTTTTTGGCTTCCTCTATCAGGGCCAGGTATTCGTCCAGCTCTTTCTGATTAGGGAAGGTGATACCGTAAATACGGGTAAGCATCTTATTTTTTTCACTGCCGCGCCAGTAAGCGCCTGCAATGCTGGTAAGCTTGATGGACTTAATAAAGCCGGTGTTGGGAATATGCGGCCCGCGGCAAAGATCTGTGAACCCGCCCTGGGTGTAGAAAGTAATACTTCCATCCGGCAATTCATTGATCGTTTCTATTTTGTACGGATCTCCCTTCTCTGTAAAATAAGCCAGTGCATCCGCCTTGCTTATTTCTTTACGCACGTACTCACTGTTGTGTTTGGACAACTCCACCATTTTCGCTTCTATCGCTTTCAGATCATCTTCAGAGATGGTACGGTCGCCCAGGTCAATATCGTAATAGAATCCGTTTTCAATAGAGGGGCCATAGCCGAGCTTTACACCGGGGTACAAGGCTTCCAGCGCTTCTGCCATCAGGTGCGCAGAAGAATGCCACATGGTTGCCTTACCGTCCTTATCCACCCAGGTCAGCAGCTGCAGCGTGCTATCCGTCAAAATCGGGCGTGTAGCATCCACTACCTGCCCATTAACATTTGCAGCCAATACTTTGCGTGCCAATCCCTCGCTGATGGATTTGGCGATCTCCAATGCAGTTACTCCTGGTTCATACTGACGAACTGCGCCATCCGGAAAAGTGATATTTATCATACGTTTTGCTGTTAGCGCCATACTTTTTCGTATGGGCTATATTTCCTTTATAAAATGTTTGCGAAGTTAAGAAATAGTTTGTTAGCTTTTAGATAACCATATGATTGAACTTAAGGATTTTAAAAATAAATATTATTACAGCGGTGTGAGCACAGTCGATGGAACAGAGGAATTTCACATTTATATTATTAAAATATTACAAAGCACCACAAACCATGTATTGCCGGCGTTGTATCTATGTTACAAACCGATAATGACAGGAACCTTACCCTTTTCCCCCGCAGGCTGCCGGGAAATAAAAGGAAAATCAATTACAGGTAAGCCTTATCTTATAAATTGTATGTTATATACGGCGCAGATAAGGCTTATGTAAGGATTATATATAGGTAAACAGAGAGTCGCCATACTATAAAGCATACACTGCATACAATCATCTGACCAGGTTCCATTGCGTTTATATTCTCGAAATGTTATTCTGCGTATAGCAATAATAACCGCCATCAGCATTTGATATATTCAAAAGAAAAATATGTAATGATCTCAATATTTAAGTAAAGAATAAATTAAATTTATCCTGTAATATAAAACCATGATATATGACAATCGGAAATTTAAGACTGTATGACATCTTCCGGACGGACCTGCATTTGCCAGACGCCAAAGCCATGGAATTGGTAAACGCGATGGATGAGCATTATGAAAGGAAATCTTTTGCAAAAACTGATCACCTGGCTACCAAAACGGAGTTAACAGCTGCTAAGTCGGAACTAAAAGAAGACATTGGCAAGGTTAGAGCAGAACTAAAAGAAGACATCAGCAAGGTTAGAGTAGAACTAAAAGAAGACATCAGCAAAGTAAGATCGGAATTAAAACAAGACATTAGCAACGTAAGGTCGGAACTAAAAGAAGAGATCAGCAAGGTAAGGGTGGAATTGAAAGTGGAAATGAAGGATACAGAAAACAGGCTGATGAAGCATATGCATTCAGTTACTATTATCCAGTACATTCTCCTGATTGGCTCCATAGCAGCCCTGCTCAGGTACGCAGGCATCCTAAAATAATCTCCCCCTATCACCCCATGTTAATCCCGTCAGAATTTAAAGTTATACGTCACAGACGGCAACACCGGAAACAACGATACCTGCTTCGCACTTACCTTCAACGTTCCATCAATTGCGCTTCCCTCCTGGTCGAAATAAATAAAATAAGGATTTTTCCTGCTGTAAACATTGTATACTGAAAACGTCCAGCTGCCTTTTACACGCTTATTGGGCTTCTTAGACACAGGCGTATAAATAGCCGAAAAATCCATCCGGTGATAGGCACCCATCCTGTATGAATTGATGCTGCCAAAGCCCTGCACCAGCGTGCCTTCTATAAAATAAAACTTCTCCGGCAGCGTGGTCGTGTTTCCCGTACCGTAAATAAACACACCGGATACCGTCCAGCGCTTGTTCAGCTCATAGGTGCCCACCAGCGCCAGGTCATGACGGCGGTCGTATTTAGCCGGGTAACGCTTCCCATCGTTCAACGCCGGGAACTCCCGCCAGGTCCACGCCAGGGTATAACCCAGCCAGCCTGTAAACCGTCCTTTCCTTTTGTTCACAAATAACTCCCATCCGTATGCCTCTCCCTTTCCGAATACAAAGTCCTGCTCCGGGTCATTAAAGGTAGGCGTATACCCTTCCTTGTATTCAATCTGGTGTTGCAGGCTCTTATAATATACCTCTGCCGACGCCTCATACACATTGTTACCGAAATTACGGAAATACCCGGCTGAGTACTGCCACGAGATCTGCGGCTGCACCAGGTAAGTACTGGGTACCCAAACATCTGTAGGCAGCGTGGTGCCGGCGTTGGATACCAGGTGAATAAACTGGTAGTTACGGGTTACGGAAGCCTTTACCGAGCTGATATCATTCCACGACCAACGGAGGATAAACCTGGGCTCAAAGCCACCATGGCGCGATATGGGCTGCCAGCGCCGGTACATGGTGCTGTCTGTTTTATTGCCCGCTGCATCCCGGTAATAACGGGTATAGGGCCCTATCTGCATAAACCCGCTGTAACGCAGACCTACATTCAGCTGCAGCCGGGGAGATATTTCCCAGTCGTCCATTACGTATAATGCCGCTTCATGAGCATATTTCTTAAACACATTCTCCGGGGAAAACCTGGTGGAATCCTGCTGCCCGCTGATGGTAGACGGTGTAAACGTGTGATAGATATAATTCCCTCCAAAACGGATATGATGCTTTACATGCACGTAGTAGTCGAAATCAGTTTTCAGGTTCATATCACTGATACCGGATGATAACCGGATGTCAAAATTATTCTGCAACGCGCTGAACTGGAATTTATAATCATTGTAGATCAGGGAAGTATTGGCAAACAGTTTCCGGTTAAATACATGATTCCATCGCAAAGTGGCCGTGGTATTGCCCCAGGGGATCTTCACATCAAAGGAGCGATCCTGGTTATTAAAGCTGAACACATCTTTCCCTAAATAACCACTCAGGTAAATACGGTCCTTATCTGAAAAAATATAATTCATCTTCACATTCAGATCATAGAAATAATAACCCGAACCCCTATACGAAGTATTATTTATGAAAGGCCTGGTTATAACGTCAATGTATGTACGCCGGCCGCTTACAATAAAAGAGGCCTTATCTTTTTTCAGTGGTCCCTGGAAAGATAAACGCGAGGAAATAAGACCGATCCCTCCTTCTCCCTGGAAATTTTTATTGTTTCCTTCTTTCATGGCAATATCCGCTACAGACGACAAGCGTCCGCCGTAATTGGCCGGCATACCGCCTTTTATGAGCGTGGTGCCGCGGATTGCATCGGCATTGAACACAGAGAAAAAACCAAAGAGATGCCCGGTATTGTACACCGGCGCTTCATCCAGCAGGATGAGGTTCTGATCAGCGCCACCGCCCCTTACATAAAAACCGGCGTTTCCTTCGCCTGCGGCCTGTACCCCTGGCATCAGCTGCAGGGCTTTCAACACATCCACCTCTCCCATCAGCGCCGGCAGTTTCTTTACCTCCATGGCGGTAAGCTCCACTCTTCCCATGTCGGTATTTTTCACGTTGGCATCCTTTCGTTTATCGCTGATCACAACTTCCTTCGCCTGGTAAGAACGGGGGTATAACTGCAGGTGCTGCGTGGTATTGGCATCAAGATTCAGCGCCAGGGCTTTTGATTCATAACCAAGAAAAGAATACAGCAGGATATAATTGCCGGCAGGCAGGGTAATGGAGTAAAAACCATAGTTGTTGGTATGCACTCCATTCGTGGAATGCAGGACCTGCACAGTCGCGCCGGGAAGGGACTCCCCGTTGGTACTGTCCTTAATAAAACCGCTTACGGTAAATTGCTGTCCCGCTGCCTCGTTGAAGAAACATAGCAAAAAGAAGAGCCATAAAAAGGAAGCATATCGTGTGAACATACCGTTGGATCAGGTGCAGCAAAAGCAAGTTACGATTTACTACGCATGATCCAACGATAAGTTATTACTTGTAAATCAGGCTGTCTTTTGTTTCACCGCAGGTGAGCATCTTATGACCAAAGTATGGGTTCTGAATATCCGCTTTATCGCTGAGCCAGTAAGCGCCTTTATCATCAAATGCCATCGGGCAATACTGGTGATAAATAGTATGACCCTTTAAACCGGTGTTCTTTACAAGATCAAACAGCATATCGGATACCATCTGGAAAGAAGCTCTTTTACCTTCCAGCTGTGATTCGCCGGCCAGCCCCACCAGTTCAGCGCTCACGCTGCCGGTGATACCGGTAATGTTGGCCAAGTGGCTGCTATCCATTTGCAGAAGATTCACCGGCAGGCTGTCTATATGCCCTTTAAGCGCCGCGGCAGCTGTGTTGGCAGCGCTACTATCGGCTTGCACCAGCGCATCAGACAACTTATAATATGATTGCATGGTGGCGCCAAGTGAGTCGTAAAACACCTGACTGTAAGGAGCCTGCAATGCTTCTGAAACGGTGCCGGCGGCTTCCTTCTGCTCCGGCGCCTGCTGGTTACAGGCAAACAGGGCTATGCCTATTGTTAACAGACCTGCCGGCATGCATACTTTAAAATTCATAATCTTACACTTTGCAACAAAACTAAATAAAATGACCGGATTGTTTGCCGGGAGGATTGAATTTGAGTAGGTTAAAGTCCGCATTTTTCCTTAACTTTGCACGTTTTTTATCCAATTTTTTGATTTTTATGTTGATCGCATTACAGGACATTACGTTTGAGTTTGGATCCAGGGTTATCCTGGAAAATTCCTCCTGGCATATAGAACCGGGCGACCGGGTTGGGCTTATTGGGTTGAATGGTACCGGTAAATCTACCCTGTTGCGCATTATCAACGGAGAATATTCCGTTTCCAAAGGAAGTGTGAATAAAAGCAAAAGCCTGACGATCGGCTTCTTTAATCAGGACCTCCTGAGTTTTGAAACTGAAGAATCCATTCTTACCGTAGGCATGATGGCCTTTGGCAAAGCGCTGGAACTGGAGAAGGATATTGAGCGTATAACCAGGGAGCTGGAAGACAGCCAGACGGATGAACTGTTGCATGAATTCAGTGATAAGCTGCATGAATTTGAAGCCCTCGATGGCTACAACATGAAACACAAAACGGCCCAGGTACTGGAAGGCCTCGGCTTTACCACCGCCGACCTGGACCGCCCCTACAGCCAGTTTTCGGGTGGATGGCGCATGCGCGTGCTCCTGGCGCGCCTCATCCTGCAGCAACCGGATGTACTGATGCTCGATGAGCCCACGAACCACCTGGATCTTCCCTCCATCGAATGGCTGGAAAGGTACCTGATAGGATACAACGGCGCTGTGATCATCGTATCGCACGACCGCTTCTTCCTGGATCGCATGGTAAATAAGATCGTGGAAGTATACCAGCAGCAGCTGCACCACTACGCCGGTTCTTACGCCGATTATGAAGTGGAAAAGGAACTGCGCCGCGAAATGCAGCAACGCGCTTACGAAAACCAGCAGGATTACATCCGCCAGCAGGAGCGCTTTATTGAGCGCTTTAAAGCAAAAGCGTCCAAAGCTGCACAGGCGCAGAGTATTGCAAAAAGGCTGGATAAACTGGAACGCGTAGAGCAAACAGATAACGGTCCGTCTAAAATAAAAATAAACTTCACGGTAGATAAAACACCCGGCAAGATCTTATGTACGTTGAATAACGTGAGTAAAAGCTATGGCAACATCCAGATCCTGAAAAACACCAGTGCTGAGATCAACCGGGGCGATAAAATTGCCCTCATCGGCGCCAATGGTAAGGGTAAATCTACCCTCCTGCGGATCATTTTCGGGATGGAGCCCATGGAAGGCGAACGCATACCCGGTCATAACGTGGTAACCAGCTTCTACGCACAGCACCAGCTGGAATCCCTGGACCTGAACAGCGAAATACTGGACGAGCTGAAGAACTTCGGCAGCGGCCGTACAGAGCTGGAATTACGCCAGCTACTGGGTTGCTTCCTCTTTACCGGCGATGATGTGTTTAAGAAGATCAAGATCCTGTCCGGAGGTGAAAAAGCACGCGTAGCGCTGGCAAAAACCATTATCAGCCAGGCCAACTTCCTCATGCTGGATGAGCCCACGAACCACCTGGACATGAACTCCGTGCAGATGCTGATAGATGCCCTTAACAAGTACGATGGCAGCCTGGTGCTGGTATCGCACGACCGTTACTTCGTGAGCCAGACCGCTAATAAGATCTGGGAAATTGTAGATGGCGAAATCAAGGAATTCAAAGGCACCTACAACGAATACGAAGAGTGGAAAAAGAGAATGGCTGCCCAGCAACAGCACAACAATACCAAAGCCGGTAACAGTAACGCAGATACGAAAAAAGAAAGCAAGCAGCAGCAAACTGCTCCTGCTGCCGAAGCAGGTAAAGGCGCCATCAATAAAGACGTACAGCGCGAATTACAGAAACAGCAGAAACAGTTTTCACAGGTAGAAGGCCAGGTGGCCAGCCTGAAGGAACGTAAGGCCAGTCTTGAAGCCAGCCTGGGTTCCCCTGAAATCTACAACGATAAAGCTAAATTTGCCCAGGTAGAAAGCGAATACCAGGATGTTCAGAAATACCTGGACAGGGCCAATCAGCAATACGAGCAATTATTTGAAAAAATAATGCAGCTGGAAGCGAACCTTATCAGCTAGTAATTTTGTTATACAGGTATCTTACGGGATACCTGTATAATACCATTAAAACCCTTTCTGAAGTATGCAAAAAATACTGGTAGTTGAAGACGAAGTTAAAGTAGCCAATGCCGTTAAGAAAGGGCTGGAAGAAAACGGCTTTGATGTGGATGTGGCCTACGACGGGCGTATTGGCAAAGGATTAGCCACCAGCAATGATTACGACCTGGTGATCCTGGATCTCAATCTCCCCCATAACAACGGCTATGAACTTTGTGAGGTGATCCGTCACAAAAACAACCGCGTTCCGGTAATTATGCTTACTGCCCTCGGCGGCATGGAAGACAAAATGCAGGCCTTTGAACTGGGCGCAGACGACTACCTCGTAAAACCTTTCGACTTCCGGGAACTGCTGGCGCGCATCCGTGTATTCCTCAAAAGGGCCGGTTCCGATGCCACACATGGCACCCAATACAAAATTGTGATCGCCGACCTGGAAATAGACCGGGAAAAGAAAGACGTAACACGCGGCGGCAAAAAGATTGCCCTCACCGCCAAGGAATACCAGCTGCTGGAATTCCTTGCCATGCATAAAGGCAAAGTCATCTCCAAAATCACCATCGCGGAAAAAGTATGGGATATCGACTTCGATACCGGTACCAATGTAATTGAAGTGTACATGAACTTCCTCCGTAAAAAAATAGACAAGGATTTCGAACAGAAACTCCTGCACACAAAAACAGGCATGGGATATTATCTTTCTGAAGAATAACACGCCCGGTTGAAGATCAAATATAAAATAGCGCTTTATTATACCCTGTCGGCCACGCTGATGCTCGTTGCATTTGCCGTGCTGGCCTATTATTTCTCCGCCAAATCACGGAAAGCCGAATACCTGGAGCGCCTGGAATACCGCGCCCGCTCCATCGCCAACGTGATCATTGAAGATGGCAACGTGAAGGTGGACCTGTTGCGGAAACTGGACCGCACCACTTTCCAGGATCTCTATAAAGAAACCATCCTGGTATATAATCCCGCTTACGACCTGCTGTACAGCAACCTGAAAGATACTACCATCCGTACCCACCCCAGGTTACTCGACTATATCAAAGAAAATAAGGTATACAGCGCCGATAAAGGCAACGATGAAGTGGTTGGTGTGTATTATACAGAAGGGAATGTATCGGTGATCGTTATTGTATCCTCCTTTGATAAGTATGGTTTTCAAAACCTACGGAACCTCAGCCAGATCCTGCTACTGGAGCTGATCACCGCGGTGATAGTACTGGTAGGCGTTGGTTATTTCTTTGCCCGTAAAATGGTACAGCCTATCGATCAGCTGGTGCAGCAGGTAGACAGTATCAATGCCAATAACATGCAGGATACACAGGTAGCGGTGAAGGGAAAAGATGAAATTGCCAAACTGGGCGCCAATTTCAATACCATGCTGCAGCGCCTCAGCGAATCCTTTCACCTGCAGAAAAGCTTTGTAAGTAATGCCTCCCACGAGTTGCGCACTCCCCTTGCAGCCATCATCAGCCAGTTGCAGGTGGCGTTATCTAAAGACCGCAGCAAGGAAGAATACCTGGCGCTGCTTACCTCAGTGCTGGAAGATGCAGAAAACCTTTCTGATCTGTCTAACGGCCTGTTACAACTTGCCCAGTCGGAAATGCGGCAACAGGAATTTGTATTGAGTAATGTAAGGATAGATGAATTATTAATGGAGATGACCACCCTGATCCGGCTGAAACAAAAAACCGTCAGCAAAGTGGAGATCCATTTTATGAAAGTACCCGACAACGACGAGCTGGTTACCTGCTATGGTAATGAAAATTTACTGAAGGTACTTTTCCTTAACCTGATTGATAATGCCTGTAAGTTTTCCGATAATAATACCGCGCATGTATCGATAGATTTCTTTACGCAATACATCCTCGTACAGGTAAAAGACTCCGGGATCGGTATTCCCCCGGACGATATCAGCAAAATATTTGAGCCGTTTTACCGCGGCCAGAACGCCCTCCAGATCCGCGGCCATGGCCTCGGTTTATCTATCTGCAAAAAAATTGTACAGATACACAACGGCCATATCACCGTTACTTCCAATCCCCGGGAAGGCACCACTTTCACGGTGATCCTGCCGCACATATAAGTTTCTTTTAAGTTTTTTTTAATCTTCCTTAAAGGCCGCTTTAATTCCCCTTTCTGAGCTTTGTATCATGAAATCTGGCATTATGCGAACTATCAGGATGCTGTTCCTAACAGCTTGTGTTTCCAGCCTGGGATTTATTCAATATTCACAGGCACAGGTTACTTCCCAACCTGCCACACTGCAGCAGGTGGAAGATTCTTTCCTTGTAAAAAATTATTTATTACTGGCGCAACGCTACCAGGTAGATGCTTCCAAAGCGCTGGTACGACAGGCAAAAATGTGGAACAATCCTTCCTTCAGCACCGTGCTGGGATTTGGAAGTACCAATAATTTCAAGCCGTTTAATATAGGCGCCGGCGGCGAAACGCAGTATAATATAGATCAGCTGATCCAACTGGCGGGCAAAAGGAATAAGACCATACAACTGGCCGCAGCAGCCGCCAAAATGAGCGAAGCAAACTTTGATGAACTGGTGCGCACCCTTCGCTTACAACTCCGGGAAAACTTCTACAATATATACTACCAGCAACAGATTGAAACCGTGTTAAAAGAACAGCTGGATAACCTGCAGAAAATTGTGGATGCCTATGTAACAGCTGACAAGAAAGGAAGCGTGGCCCATGCAGACCTGGTAAGGTTGCAGGCACTACAGGTAGGTATTGAAAACGACTTTGCCGACCTGAAACAACAGGAATTGGAATCACAGAAGAACCTGCAGCAACTGTTACATACCAGTGTTTTTTATGAAGCCCGGCTGCAACCAGCAGACCTGGCTTCATATAACCTGGATAAGATACAGCTGCAACCGCTGCTCGACAGCGTAGCACAGAACCGGCCGGATGTAAGAATAGCCGATATGCAATACCAGACCGCGCAACTCAACTACCGCCTTCAAAAATCACTGGCTGTACCGGACCTTCACGTAGGCGCCACCTATGATAAACAAGGCAGCTATACGCCTAATTTCGTAGGACTTACACTGGGCATTGATCTGCCCACCTGGAACCGCAACCAGGGCAATATACGCGCAGCACAACTCCAGATCGGATCTGAACAACAACAACTGCTACAGCAACAATCCATCGCACAGTCGGAAGTACTGAATGCCTACCAGCGGATAGTAACACTGGAAAAACGTTACAAAAGCTTTGACCTGCACCAGTTCCAGGGTGAGTTTGACACCCTGATAGATGAAGTAGCTAAAAACTTCAGCAAGGGAAACATCTCTCTGCTCCAGTTCATCGATTACTTCAACAGTTACAGCGACAACGCTAAAAATATCAATAAGTTTTTATCCAACCGGGTAAATGCCTACGAAGAACTCAACTATGCAACAGGACAAGAATTATTTAAAAACTAAGCGCATGAAACAGCCTATCCTCATTATTGGCTTTTCGCTGCTGGCAACTATTCTGTGGAGTGGTTGTAAACACAGCCAGGCAGAAGATCAGGAAAAAACCACCTTCGTTCTCAGCGATACCATGCTGAAAAATATCCGTATCGATACTGCGCACCTGCAGCCGGTAATGAACGAAGTTCGTTTATCCGGTAAGGTTACTCCCAACGGCGGTAAGGTACTGAAGGTGTATCCGCTGGTAAGTGGTTATGTGGAAGATATAAAAGTACAGCTGGGCGATTATGTCCAGAAAGGCCAGGTGCTGGCGGTTATACATAGTGCTGAAATCGCCGACTATGAAAAGCAGTTGGCGCAGGCACAGTCGGACCGCAACGTGGCAGACAAAAACCTCAAAGTAGCACAGGACCTGTTCGAGAGCCGTTTGAATACAGATAAGGATGTAGTGAATGCCAAAGGAGAAGTACAGAAATCCAACGCTGAAATTAACCGTCTCAACGACCTGTTTAAAATATACCGTAAAGGTAAAGGCGCTACCTACCTGGTAACCGCTCCTATTTCCGGTTATATCATTGAGAAGAATATCAATAATAACATGGAGATCCGTACGGATAACAGCACCAATATTTTCACCATTTCAGAACTGGATGATGTATGGGTAATGGCCAATGTTTTTGAAACAGATATTGCCCGTATCAAGGAAGGCTATGAAGCAGACGTGGTAACCGTAAGCTATCCCGATCAACCCTTCCGTGGTAAGATTGACAAGATCTACAACTTCCTCGATCCCGCTACCAAAACCATGCAGGTAAGGATCAGCATCGATAATAAGAACATGCTGCTGAAGCCGGAAATGTTTGCTACCGTGTATGTGAAGTACCAGGATAACGATCAGAAAATAGCAGTGCCTTCCGCCGCCGTCATCTTCGATAACAGCAAAAACTATGTGCTGGTATTTAAAGACAAATTTAATATAGCCGTACGTGAAGTAGAGGTTGATAAAACCGCCGGGGATATGACCTATATTTCTTCCGGCCTGGCGGCAAACGAGAAAGTGATCTCCAAAAACCAATTGCTCATCTATGATGCACTTAAAGATTAAACGCGTCATGAAGCAACTGCTTTCCATAGGAGCACTTACACTTGGCTGTACCCGTCTGGCGGCGCAGGAAAAGAGAACGGATAGCATTATCCCCTACTCTTTCCATTTCCAGCAAACACTGGTAACGCAGTGGCACCCGGACTTTTCCGCCAGGTATTCAGGCGTCAACAGTTTCCGTACGCATGAAAACGGCGCTACTTCCATTACCAGTACCATATACGCCGGTATCCGCCCGTGGAAGAACCTGGAGTTATATGTGAACCCTGAGCTGGCCGGTGGAGAAGGTTTGAGTCATGCTACCGGTATTGCGGGGTTTCCCAATGGAGAAACCTTCCGCGTTGGCGACCCTAAACCGAAAATTTATCTGGCCCGCGCATATGGCGTGTATACGTTACCGTTAACATCCACTACAGAAGCGGATGCCGACGATCTTAACAATGTAGGCGGCACTACCCCTGCTAAATACCTGCGTTTCATTGGCGGTAAATATTGCCTGGCTGATTTCTTTGACCAGAACGATTACAGCCATGATCCCCGCACCCAGTTTATGAACTGGGCACTGATGAGCAATGCTGCGTGGGATTATCCTGCAGATGTACGGGGCTATACCATGGCGCTGACCATTCAGTACCAGGCGAACAACTGGCTGTTGCAGGCTGCCACCTCTCTGGAACCTGAAGTGGCCAATGGTCCAAAGCTGAACTATCATTACGGCCAATCCAACGGCGAAGTGGTGGAAGTAACGCACACGCATACACTGAATAAACATGAAGGGGCAGTACGGCTGATGGCTTTCATTAACCAGGCGCCCATGGGCAATTATAACGAAGCCGTAAGCACAGCCAAAGATACGCCGGACATCAGTGGGGTAAGACGGAACGGGCATACCAAATATGGCTTCGGCATCAATATAAACCAGGCGCTGACAGGCAGCGGCGGCGCCTTCCTCAAAGCATCCTGGAACGATGGCCATAATGAAACCTGGGCTTATACGGAAATTGACCGCTCTGTTAGTGCCGGATGGTTACAGAACGGCCAGGGCTGGCACCGTGCGCAGGATAATGCCGGCGCAGCATTCGTGGTGAACGGGTTGTCCGGCGATCATAGAAACTACCTTGCTGAAGGCGGCTCAGGTTTTATGATTGGCGACGGACAACTAAACTATGCCCCTGAAATAATTGCTGAAGTATTCTATCAATGTAACATCACCAGGCTACATATAGCTTTAAGCCCTGATTACCAGTTTGTGATGCATCCCGCTTATAACAGGGACCGCGGACCGGTGAGTATTCTCGGGTTAAGGACCAGGGTAGCATTCTAAAGAACAGGAGTTATGAATAAATTCATTAGAAATATTGTAGCTTTTTCGCTGAGGAACAAATTGTTTGTTTTTATCAGTGTGGCCACGCTGATCGCAGCAGGCGTATTTTCCTTCGTACATACGCCCATTGAGGCTTTCCCCGATGTTACCAACACGCAGATAGTGATTGTAACCAAATGGAACGGCCGTAGTGCACAGGAAGTGGAGCGCTTTGTAACGCTGCCTATAGAAGTATCTATGAATGCCGTGCAGAAAAAGACCAGTGTACGCTCTGTTACCATGTTTGGCTTGTCGGTAGTAAAGATCATGTTTGATGATGATGTGGAAGATTTCTTCGCCCGTCAGCAGGTGAACAATATGTTGCAGAGCATTAGTCTGCCCGAAGGCGCAGAACCGGAAGTGCAGCCGCCCTACGGCCCTACCGGTGAGATATTCCGTTACTACCTGAAAAGCAGTAAACGGGATTCACGCGATCTGCTCACCTGGCAGAACTGGGTCATAGACCGGCAGATCCGCAGCGTGCCCGGCGTAGCTGATGTGGTGGCCTTTGGCGGACAGGAAAAGATCTACGAAATTTCTGCAGACCCTGTACGGTTAGCCAAATACGATATTACCCCGCTGGAACTATACCAGGCGGTTACCAAAAGCAATGTGAACGTAGGTGGTGATGTGATTGAGAAGAACGGGCAGGCATACGTGGTTCGTGGGATCGGCCTGCTGAACAGTATCCCCGATATCAATAACATCATTGTTCAGAATATCAATGGCGTGCCCCTGCTGGTGAAGGACCTGGCCAATGTGCACGAGGCATCCGCCCCGCGCGTGGGACAGGTGGGTATAGACAACAACGACGACCTGGTGGAAGGCATTGTGGTGATGCGTAAAGGGGAAAATCCCACAGAAGTATTGGCCCGCCTGAAAGACAAGCTGAAGGAGCTGAATGAAACCATCCTGCCGGATGATATCAAAATGGAGACGTTTTATGACCGTGATAACCTGATGGCCTTCTGTACCCATACGGTGATGCACAACCTGGCAGAAGGTATCATCTTCGTAACCGTGATCGTGTTCCTGTTCATGGCCGACTGGCGCACTACCGTGATCGTATCCATCATTATCCCGCTGGCACTGCTGTTTGCCTTCATGTGCCTGCGCTTAAAAGGTATGAGCGCCAACCTGCTGTCGATGGGGGCGATCGACTTCGGTATCATCATAGACGGGGCCGTGGTAATGGTAGAGGGCATCTTCGTAATGCTTGACCATAAAGCCCACCAATTTGGCATGGAGCGGTTCAACAAAATGGCGAAGCTGGGATGGATCAAACAAACCGGTGGAGAACTGGCAAAGGCCATCTTCTTTTCCAAACTCATTATTATCATCTCCCTGATTCCCATTTTCTCTTTCCAGAAAGTAGAAGGCAAAATGTTCTCACCACTGGCCTGGACACTGGGATTTGCATTACTGGGCGCCTTGTTGTTTACCCTCACACTGGTGCCGGTTCTATGTTCTATTCTGCTGAACAGGAATGTGAAAGAGAAGAATAACCCGCTGGTGAATTTCTTTGACCGCTTTGTAATGAAGGGTTTCAGCTGGACTTACCGGAACAAGCGTCTCAGTCTTACGCTGGCACTGGCTTTCATGCTGCTTACGTTTGTGTCTGCGAAATTCCTGGGAACAGAGTTCCTGCCGCAGCTGAATGAAGGCTCCCTGTGGGTGACCACGGAGTTGCCCATGAGTATGTCGCTTACCGAAAGCACCAAAATGGCGCATGATATCCGGCAGGACCTTGGTGGTTTCCCGGAAGTAAAAAGAGTATTGTCGCAGGTAGGCCGTTCCAACGACGGTACCGATCCCAACGGCTTTTACTTTGTGCAGTACCAGGTAGACCTGGCGCCGAAAGAAGAATGGAAACGGAAGATCACGCAGGATGAGCTGATTGCGCAGATGGAAGCCCGTTTGAAAAAATACCCGGGCATTATTCTCAACTTCTCCCAGCCTATCAGCGACAACGTTTCTGAAGCGGTGGCCGGCTTCAAAGCAGCCAACGGGGTGAAGATCTTTGGCGATGACCTGGTGAAACTGGAATCGCTTTCCCAACAGGTAATGGCGCAATTGAAAACGGTGCAGGGCATTAAAGATCTTGGTGTGATCCGGAATATTGGTCAGCCTGAAATGAGCATCAATCTTGACGATAACAAGATGGCCCAGTATGGCGTAGCCACCGGTGATGCGCAGGCCGTGATTGAAATGGCCATTGGCGGTAAAACCGCCACCCAGCTGTATGAAGGCGAGAAGAAATTTGATATCCGCATCCGCTATGACGAGAACTACCGTAAAACAGAAGACGATCTCGCCAACCTGATGGTGCCTACTATCAACAATAATAAAATACCGCTGAAAGAAATTGCGGAGATCAAAACCATTACGGGACCGGCGTTCATTTACCGGGATAACAACAAACGTTTTATAGGCGTGAAGTTCTCCGTGCGCGACCGCGACCTGGGCAGCACCATTGCTGAAGCGCAAGCGAAGATCAACCGGGTGGTAAAACTGCCCAAAGGCTACAGCATTGGCTGGACCGGTGAATTTGAAAACCAGGTACGCGCCACACAACGCCTCGGACAGGTAGTGCCTATCAGCATCATCGCCATTTTCATGGTATTGTTTATTATGCTGGGCAGTGTAAAAGATGCAGGACTGGTGCTGATGAATGTGCCCTTTGCATTGATAGGTGGTATCCTGGCATTGCATGTTACCAATATGAACTTCGGGATCTCCGCTGGCGTGGGTTTCATCGCGTTATTTGGTATCTGTATCCAGAACGGCGTGATCCTCATTTCTGTATTCCATAAGAACCTGGAGGCAAAGCTATCGCTGAATGAATCCATCAGGCT
>NZ_DATCRD010000205.1:0-10104 GCF_036569185.1 Chitinophaga sp. | reverse complement strand
ACCTCACACATCCCTAATACCGCCGGTGTACGTAAAGATGTGATTGCCGCACTGCGTAAAATGAAGATCCCTAATCTCCGCTGGCCGGGCGGCTGCTTTGCAGACACCTATCACTGGAAAGACGGGATCGGGCCGAAGGATAAAAGACCTACCATCGTGAACACCTGGTGGGGCAATGTAACGGAAGATAACAGTTTTGGTACGCACGACTTCCTCAACATGTGCGAAGAACTGGGAGCAGAGCCTTACCTGTCTGGCAACGTGGGCAGTGGTACCGCGCAGGAGCTGGCCGACTGGGTACAGTACACCAACTTCCCCGGTAAGAGCCCTATGTCCGACCTGCGCCAGCAGAACGGCCGCAAGGAACCATGGAAGGTACGCTACTGGGGTGTGGGCAACGAAGCCTGGGGCTGCGGTGGTAACATGCGCCCGGAATACTATGCCGATCTTTACCGCAAATTTGCCACATTCATGCAAGGCAACCTGTTCCGTATTGCTTCCGGCGCCAGTGACGCCGATTATAACTGGACAGAAGTGCTCATGAAAAATATTCCCGCCAACCTGCTGGATGGCGTGGCCCTGCACCACTATTCAACAGTGGAATGGAACCATAAAGGGGATGCAGTTGATTTTACCGAAAAACAATATTTCGCTACCATGAAATCCGCCCTGCATATGGATACGCTGATCAGCAGGCACACGGCCATCATGGATAAATATGATCCGAAGAAAAAAATAGCGCTCCTGGTAGACGAATGGGGCGGATGGTATAACGTAGAGAAAGGTACCAATCCTGGCTTCCTCTTTCAGCAAAACACCATGCGCGATGCCATGATTGCCGGCGCTACACTGAATATTTTTAATAACCATTCCGACCGTGTACGTATGGCCAACCTGGCGCAGGCTATTAATGTGCTGCAATCCGTTATCCTTACTAAAGGCGACGTGATGGTGCTTACACCTACCTATCATGTAATGGAGATGTATAACGTTCACCAGGATGCTACGCTGATCCCGGTAGAAATTCACTCCAACGACTATACGTTCGAAAACCAGAAGCTGCCTGCAGTTTCCGCGTCTGCTTCCAAAGACAAGAACGGCGTTACGCATATTTCCCTCGTAAATATCGATGCGAATAAAGCACAGGAAGTAACACTGGATACCCGCAGTGAAGCCTATAAATCAATCAGTGGTAAATTGCTGGCCTCTGCAAAACTGCAGGACTATAACAGCTTTACAAAGCCGGATCTTATTAAACCGGTGGATTTTAAAGGCGCATCGCTTAAGAAGAATACGATCAGTGTAAAGCTGCCGCCATTTTCTGTAGTAGTGCTCGAATTAAAATAACGGATAGCGGTGTGGTGGTGCCGGCCGAACTGGAATCCGGTTGGTTTACCACCCGCCGACATTCGTCTTTTTTTTACCTGATTTAATAAGTGTCAATATAACGTTAATATGAATTCATCCTGGGTAATAGGGGTAGACTATGGTACCGATTCGGTACGCTCTATCATTGTAGATGTACATAACGGGAATGAAATCGCCTCGGCTGTTTTTTATTACCCGCGCTGGAAAGATGGCCTGTACTGCAATGCAGCCCAGAGCCGTTTCCGCCAGCATCCGCTGGATTATATAGAGGGACTGGAAACTACCATCCGCCAATGCCTGCGACAGGCAGGGCCCGGAGCTGCCAACAATATCAAAGCCATTTCGGTGGATACCACTGGTTCCACCCCGGTAGCAGTAGACGAAACAGGTACGCCGCTGGCGCTTACCCCGGCCTTCCGGGAGAACCCCAACGCTATGTTCGTGTTGTGGAAAGACCATACTTCCCTGAAAGAAGCAGCTGCCATCAATGCTACGGCCGCTGCCTTCGGAGAAAATTACCTCCGCTTTGTGGGAGGGATCTATTCCTCTGAATGGTTCTGGGCAAAACTGCTGCATATTCTTCGTACAGACGAAGCCGTTAGGAACGCCACCTATTCCTGGGTGGAGCATTGCGATTGGATACCGTTCCTGCTTTCCGGCGGGAAACATATCAGCCAGCTGAAACGCGGCGTTTGCAGTGCAGGGCATAAAGCGTTGTTTGCAGAAGAGTTCGGCGGTCTGCCCCCGGATGCATTCTTTACCGCCATTGATCCTTTGCTGCAGGGATTTACCCAAAGGCTCTTTACAAAAACATATACCTCCGGCGAAGCCGCCGGTCACCTTTGCCCCGAATGGGCGGAGAAATTGGGCCTCCCTACCAGCGTGGTGATAGGTATTGGCGCATTTGATGCGCATATGGGCGCAGTAGGCGGACAAATAGAACCTTACCACCTCAGCAAGGTAATGGGCACTTCCACCTGCGATATGCTGGTGGCGCCTATGGATGAAATGAAACATAAACTGGTGAAAGGCATCTGCGGACAGGTGCCAGGATCCGTGATCCCTGGCATGATGGGCATGGAAGCCGGGCAGTCGGCTTTTGGAGATGCCTACGCCTGGTTCAGCAACGTACTGGCGTGGCCGTTACATCAGCTGCTGCCATCGTCTTCACTCATCGATGCGGAAACCGCCGCCAAACTGGCACAGGAAACCTCCGGCAGGCTCATTGCAGAACTGTCTAAACAAGCGGCGCAGATCCCGCCGGAAGAACACAGCGAGCTGGGTATCGACTGGTTCAACGGCCGCCGTACACCGGATGCCGACCAGTCGCTGAAAGGCGCCCTCACCGGCCTGAACCTGGCTACAGACGCCCCCCGCATTTTCCGTACCGTGGCGGAATCTACCTGCTTTGGCGCCAAAGCCATTGTGGAAAGGTTTGAAAGGGAAGGAGTACCTGTAAAAGGATTGATAGGTATCGGCGGCGTAGCCAAAAAATCACCCTTTATCATGCAGATGATGGCCGATGTAATGAATATGCCTATCCGTATTCACCGCTCTGAGCAAACCTGCGCACTGGGCGCTGCCATGTTTGCCGCTACCGCCGCCGGGTTGTTCAGCAGGGTAGAAGAGGCCATGGAAGCAATGGGACAGGGGTTTGAAGTGACCTATCAACCGGATGCCCAACGGGTAGGTATATACGAAAACAGGTACCAGAAGTATAAAGCATTAGGCGCATTCACTTCCGCCATCACTATTGATTAATTCAGTATGCAACAGTATCAACATATCCGGCAGGCGGCATACGAAGCCAATATGCAGCTGCCTGCGCTGGGACTGGTGATCTTCACCTTCGGGAATGTAAGTGCGGCCGACCGGCAGCTGGGCGTATTCGCCATCAAACCGAGCGGCGTGCCCTATGCGGAGCTATCTCCCGAAAAAATGGTAATCGTGGATTTCGATGGTAAAACAGTCGACGGGCAGTTACGCCCTTCTTCCGATACCCTCACCCACGCCGTTTTGTACAAACACTGGGAACATATCGGCGGCATTGTACATACCCATTCCACCTACGCTACGGCGTGGGCCCAAAGCCAGCGCGATATTCCCATTTACGGCACCACGCATGCCGATCATAACACCGTGGATATCCCCTGCGCCCCGCCCATGTCTGATGAGATGATTGCCGGTGACTACGAGTATCAGACCGGCTTCCAGATCATGAACACATTGGCGGAAAGAGGACTTTCCTACGAAGAAATTGAAATGATCCTGGTAGGAAACCATGCCCCCTTCACCTGGGCAAAAACTCCTGCCAAAGCAGTATACAACAGCGCCGTACTGGAATCGGTGGCTCAAATGGCGTATCTCACAGAGTCGATCAACAACAAAGCACCGCGACTGAAAGATGCGCTGATCCGGAAACATTTTGAACGTAAACATGGCCCCAATTCCTATTACGGGCAATAAACAAAGCAACATGATTAATCTGAAAAATTTCGAGATCTGGTTTGTAACCGGCAGCCAACACCTGTACGGAGAAGAAACATTGAAACAGGTAGCTGCGCACAGCCAGGAAATTGCCGCTTCACTGAACGGGAATGCACGTATACCCGTTACCGTAGTATACAAGCCTACTGTGAAAACACCGGACGAGATCTATGCGGTATGCATGGAAGCCAATGCCGCTCCCAACTGCATAGGCGTAGTTACCTGGATGCATACTTTCTCCCCCGCAAAAATGTGGATCCGCGGCCTGAAAGCATTGTCCAAACCCATCTGCCACCTGCATACACAATTCAACCGCGATATCCCCTGGAGCGAAATAGATATGGACTTTATGAACCTGAACCAGAGCGCGCATGGCGACAGGGAGTTCGGATTCATGATGAGCCGCATGCGTATGAACCGTAAAGTGATAACAGGCCACTGGCAGGATCCGGAAGTACTGGAAGAACTGGGCGCATGGGCCAGGGTAGCCGCCGGCTGGCACGACTGGCAAGGTGCGCGCTTTGTGCGCTTCGGCGATAATATGCGCTTCGTGGCCGTTACAGATGGGGATAAAGTGGAGGCAGAGTCCGTATTCGGTTTTTCCTGCAACACCCACGGTATAGGCGACCTCGTTAGTGTGATCAACGGTATCTCCGATGCAGCAGTGGCTTCCCTCGTAAAGGAATACGGCGACGTATATACGATATCCTCCGCACTCCTGCAGGACCCCGCCCTGAAAGATGCAGCACGTATTGAGCTGGGGCTGAAAGCCTTCCTGGAAGCCGGTAACTTCAAAGGCTTCTCCGATACCTTTGAAGACCTTCACGGTATGGTGCAACTGCCCGGTATTGCGGTACAACGCCTCATGAAAGCCGGTTATGGCTTCGCCGGGGAAGGCGACTGGAAAACAGCGGCGCTGGTACGGGCCATGAAAGTAATGGGCAGCGGCCTGCCAGGCGGCAACTCCTTCATGGAAGATTATACCTATCATTTTGATCCGTCTAATCCAATGGTATTGGGCTCCCATATGTTGGAGATCTGTGAATCCATTGCCAGCGGCAAGCCATCGTGTGAGAAACACCCACTGGGCATAGGTGGAAAAGCCGACCCGGTGCGACTGGTATTTAACGCTGCCGCCGGACCAGCTATCAACGCATCTATCGTGGATATGGGTAACCGTTTCCGCCTGCTGGTAAATGAAGTGGAAGCCGTGGAACCGCCACAAGACCTGCCAAAGCTGCCGGTAGCACGCGTGCTCTGGAAGCCATATCCTGATATGAAAAAAGGCTGCACCGCCTGGATCCTTGCAGGAGGCGCACACCATACCTGCTACAGCCAGAACCTTACCTCCGCACATATGCAGGACTTTGCAGAAATGGCGGGTATTGAACTGGCACTGATAGGAAAGCATACCGATCTGCGCGAATTCAAAAATGAGCTGCGCTGGAACGATGTCGCTTTTAAATAATTCCAACCGCCGGCGGGCGCTTTTGAAACGCCCGCCGGTTGCTTTATCACCAGCCAACATCTAAAAGCAAAAGATAATAAACTGCCCGTTATGCAAAACATCCTTTCCACCGGCGATATACTCGTCTTCATTACTTATTTCATTGTGGTTGCTGTATATGGCTACTGGATATACAGGAAGAAAAAGAAACAGCATACTGATACCAAAGATTTCTTCCTGGCTGAAGGTTCCCTCACCTGGTGGGCAATCGGCGCATCGCTGATTGCATCAAATATTTCTGCGGAGCAGTTTATCGGCATGAGCGGCGATGGCTTCTTCGTAGGTATTGCCGTTGCCGCCTATGAATGGATTGCCGCCATTGCCCTTATCATCATTGCAGTATGGTTTATTCCCATCTACCTGAAGAATAAGATCTATACCATGCCCCAGTTCCTGAAAACGCGTTACAACGAAACCGTGGCGCTGATCATGGCAATTTTCTGGTTATTTCTCTACGTGTTTGTTAATCTCACCTCTATATTATATCTCGGCGCATTGGCCATCAATGGCCTGCTGGGAGGAGAATACCTGCATGTGGTGATGATTGCGCTTTCTGTATTTGCCATCATTATCACACTTGGCGGTATGAAAGTGATCGGTTATACGGATGTGATCCAGGTAGGTGTATTGATCATCGGAGGCCTGGCCACTACTTATATGGCGTTAACGCTGGTAAGTGAGAAGTTTGGCCTGGGCCACAATGCACTCGCTGGTTTTGCTGCGCTCATGAAAGACGCGCCGGATCATTTTCATATGATCCTCGCCAAACCGGATGCTACTTCTTCTCAGGAATATATCAATAAATACCTGGTGCTGCCTGGTATCCTCATGTATGCCGCAGGCCAGTGGATCGTAAACCTCAACTACTGGGGCTGTAACCAGTATATTACGCAACGCGCACTGGGAGCGGATCTGCAAACGGCCCGCAACGGTATCCTCTTTGCAGGTTTACTGAAAATCATGATGCCCATCATTGTAATGCTGCCCGGTATTGCGGCCTATGTGTTACAGAAGAATGGCCACCTGCCTAACCTGGCCAGCAAAGACGGCGCCTACACTGCTATTCTTGGCTTCCTGCCATCAGGGCTAAAAGGTTTGTCCATCGCCGCTTTAACAGCAGCTATTGTTGCTTCCCTTGCGGGTAAGGCCAACAGTATCTCCACTATCTTTACACTGGATATCTACCGTAAATATATTAAGCAGGATGCCTCTGAAACAAAGCTGGTGTGGACCGGTCGCATCACCGTTGTTGCCGCTATGTTGCTGGGCATCCTCTTCACCTGGAACGACCTGCTGGGTATTGGCGGTGAAGGCGGATTTACCTTTATCCAGAAATATACCGGCTTTATCAGCCCGGGCGTATTCGCCATGTTCCTGCTGGGAATGTTCTGGAAACGTACTACCGGCGCTGCAGCAGTGGCGGGTATCATTACCGGCTTTACGCTCTGTGTATTCTTTAACCAGTTTGCGCCTGCCGTGCTGGGTCATGAAACCATTTTCTATACTGCTTACCCTAATGGCAAAGGCGGTTATGAAATTCCTTTCCTTATTTGCATGGGACTGGCCTTTATGTTCACCATGATCGTAATGATAGCCATCAGCTTTGCAGGACCGAAAGTAAATCCGAAAGCCTTTGTACTGGATAAATCAATGTTTAAGATCAGCCCAACTACTACCGTAATGATCGTAATAACACTGCTGCTCTTATCCGCATTGTACATCCGCTTCTGGTAACGCGGATTTTGTCTGACCCTGGATTAAACTGATTACGCTGATTACCCTGATTTTACTTTTGGAGATTTTAGATGATCTTTAGAAAATTTTATAAGAAAAATCGAAATGAATAAAGGTAAATCTAAAAACAAAATCAGTGTAATCAGCGTAATCAGTTTAATCCTGAATCAGACAAAATCCGCTACAAGACAAAAATAAAATCAGGGTAATCAGCGTAATCAGTTTAATCCTGAGTCAGACAAAATTCGCGTATGAAAAGATACTCGCAGCAGACCCGGTTATTATTCGCCGTTGATTGTATCATATTTGGGTTCGATGGCCAGGAACTGAAACTGCTGCTGATACAGAGGGGATTTGAGCCCTGTAAGGGCCAGTGGAGCCTGGTGGGAGGCTTTATACAGGAAGAGGAAAGCGCCGAAGATGCGGCCAGCAGGGTGTTGAAAAACCTGAGCGGACTGGATGGTATTTACATGGAACAGCTCCATACCTTCAGTTCCCCTTCCCGCGATACGGTGGAACGCACCGTATCCGTGGCCTATACGGCTTTAATCGATATTCAGAAATACAAGCAACAACTGAATGAAGATTTCCATGCAGTGTGGTTCCCGATCAACCATCACCCGGACCTTATTTTTGATCATAAGGCCATGGTAGATCTGGCGAAGGAGAAACTACGCTATAAAGCGGCATTGCATCCGCTGTTGCTGGAACTGTTACCCGGGAAATTTACCATCCCGCAGTTACAGCACCTGTATGAATCTGTTTACAATATCTCTTTCGATAAGGGTAATTTCAGCCGCAAGATCCTGTCTACCAAGCTGCTGGTAAAGCTCACAGACAAGGATAAGCTATCCTCCAAGAAAGGCGCTTTTTATTATAAGGTAGACCGGAAGAAATACAATGCCAATTTCCACGCCTTCCTGAACTTTGTTCCCGATCCGCATATGGTGCAACACAATGGGGCTGCAGCCTGGAATCCAAAAAAAACGACTTAATTAAATATGAGAACACAACGTTTTATCACGGGGCTGGCACTGCTTACGGGCGTATATACGACCCCGTTAGCAGCACAGCAGCCGTTGAATTTTACTGTAAAAGCCGGCGAGGTAAAAACGCCGGTATCGCCCAACATGTGGGGCATTTTCTTTGAAGATATTAATCTCAGTGCGGATGGAGGGATCTATGCAGAGCTGGTAAAGAACCGTTCTTTCGAGTTTAGCTCGCCGCTGATGGGATGGAGCGTCCCAAAAGATGCCGTATCCAAAGGGCAGATACTGGTGGTTAACCGGAAAGAGGATCATCCGTCCAATCCCCGTTTTGCCAGGATAACGATGCCGGTTACACGTAGCTTTGAAATTGTGAACGAAGGATTCCGTGGCATGGGGATCAAAGCGGGAGAACAGTACAATTTTTCCGTATACGCCCGCCAGCAGCAGGGCAGCGCCGTAAAAATGACCGTAACCCTGCTGGATGATGCCGGCAAAGCCATTGGCAGCGCTACCGTAACACCGGAAGGCGGCAACTGGCAGCAATACAAAGCCAGTTTCACCGCTAATGCCACCGTGCCCAAAGGCAAGCTGAAGGTAGCTTTTGAAGGTAGCGGCGTGATAGACGTTGACATGATTTCCCTTTTCCCCCAACATACCTGGAAAGAACGAAGCAATGGGCTGCGCGCCGACCTGGTGCAATTGCTGGCCGATATGCATCCTGGCTTCGTGCGTTTTCCGGGCGGCTGTATTGTAGAAGGACGGGAGCTGACGAACCGTTACCAATGGAAAAAAACAGTAGGGGATGTGAACGACCGCGAAGTGATCATGAACCGGTGGAATAATGAATTTGCGCACCGTGCCACACCGGATTATTTCCAGTCGTTCGGACTGGGTTTCTTTGAATATTTCCAGCTGGCGGAAGATATAGGCGCTTCGCCTTTGCCTATCCTCAACTGTGGTATGGCCTGCCAGTTCAACAGTGCAGAGATAGTTGCCGTGAATGAACTGGATCCTTATATCCAGGATGCGCTGGACCTGATTGAATTTGCTAACGGCGACGTAAGTACGAAATGGGGCGCCCTGCGTGCAAAAATGGGCCATCCTGCGCCTTTCAACCTGAAAATGATGGGGGTGGGCAATGAGCAATGGGGGCCGCAATACGTAGAGCGTTATACCCTTTTTGCAAAAGCTATTAAGAACAAGTATCCTGAGATTAAGCTGGTGAATAGTCTTGGCCCCAATCCCGACGGTGATAAGTTTACCTTTCTCAATGATACCCTGCGTAAGCTGCATGCAGATATCCTTGACGAGCATTACTACAGCTCGCCGGAATGGTTCCTCAGCAATGCGGCGCGTTATGATTCCTACGACCGTAAAGGGCCTAAGATCTTCGCCGGGGAGTATGCCGCGCATAGTAAGAAAGGAGGTAACGGTAACGATAATAAGAACAGCTGGCTATGCGCGTTGGCGGAAGCCGCCTTTATGACCGGCCTGGAACGTAATACGGATGTAGTGGTAATGGCATCCTATGCGCCGCTGCTGGCTCATGTGGATGGATGGCAATGGACGCCGGATCTTATCTGGTTCGATAACCTGCGCTCCTATGGTACACCCAATTACTATGTACAAAAACTTTACGGCAACCACAAAGGCAGTGCAGTAGTACCTATATTAAAGGGGAATGAGGCGATCAGCGGGCAGGATAGCGTATATGCGTCCACGGTAGTGGATAATGCCAGTGGTGAGCTGATCATTAAACTGGTGAATGCCGCAGCTACGCCTAAACCGGTAACAATAGCAGTACAAGGAGTGAAGGGCTTGGCCGCCAATGGCCGTTTGATCACCCTGGGCAGCGATGATCTCCTGGGGCTTAATTCGCTGGATCAGCCTACCCACATTTCCCCGCAGGAAAAAAGTATTGCGATCAGGGGAAAAACAATCCGTACAGAAGTAGCGCCCTGGTCATTCTATGTGATCCGCGCGAAGATAAATAAATAGTCATCCGGCAAATTTTTAACG
>NZ_DATCRD010000204.1:0-16531 GCF_036569185.1 Chitinophaga sp. | reverse complement strand
TTATCATTCTGCACAGGACCATGACCGGAGAGATACAGGTATTTACCATCAATAAGGCAAGGCTTGTAAACGCCCAATGGCGTTGGAGCCGGTGGCAGTTCCAGTCCGAGGGCCGCTAATTTCTCTTCTGCATGATTATTTTCCATAGTTGCTGTTTTAATACGCCTATAAAGATAGGCACTTCCTCCTTTGAAAAAAGGCTTAATCTTCCATCACCTGGCACCGGAATCCATTTTCGTTTACCAGCATCATTATTTTCCCCGGATGAAAATTATCTCCTTCTACTCTTAATACTTTATCACAATCTTCGAGGTCAAAATTAATTTTACTATCCGGAAAGTTACGAAGCAGCAGCGCTATTATTTCTTTCGCTGCTGCTACTCTTTTTACATTCGTTACAAATACTTCTACCATTGCAATTATTTTAATTACATATATTTCATCGGCTCGTAATTCAACAGCCGCCTCCACAGGGCAATCTGCCCTATACAATTGGCCTCCCTGTAAATGTTAAACGTCAGCAGGTCCCAGAACGGCATTTTCATACCGGGAAATTCCCAGATATGATCCAGTTGTTCATCGGTTACATTTACCAGTGCTGTTCTCAACAAAGGAGAAATTCTCTCCCAGTCTTTTTTAAAAATTTCGAGAGATGGATATTGCTGCCCGTTTTTTATTCCCTGGAAATCTTTAAAAAGATCATTTGCAGAAGAGGTGGCTTCCACTTTCAGTAAGCCGGCCAGGTCGAACCGTTGCTGTACGAGGCTTCCTGTGAGCCACGCGATATGATTGGCAGGAGTATCAAGTCTCTTATGTGCATCTTCATCCGAAATTCCATCCAGTACTTTCGGAAAAAAACCGGTGTGCAGATCAAACAGTGGAAGGATGCCCTGCATCCGTGTGCTTACAGTTTCCATATAATTTCAATTTTTTGGTTCTCAAACTAGCTGTAAGATACCGTATAATTAAAGTCAGTATGGATGCTGATAGAGTCAATATTAGGGGGTATTTGCGACAAATTCGTTATGTTTGAGTAGTTAACTAAAAACTCACCACCATATGTTACAAATTGGGATCCTGCTTATACGCCACTACAAGCTTTTAAGCCTGGCTGCCATAACAGATGTGCTGGACACCGTCAACAAGATTTACCATAAGAACGGTCAACCGGCGCCATTCAAGATAACCCTGGTACATACCTCAGAAATGGAACATCTTGCAGCCGCCTTCCCGGCATATGCATCACAACGCATAGATGCCGCAGATACTTTCAACCTGGTACTGGTGCCTTCATTTACCACGGATGATATCCGCCAGTCCATCGCAGAAAACCGGTCTTATCTTCCCTGGCTCCAGCAGCAATATAAAAATGGCGCTGAATTGGCCAGTTTCTGTACCGGTGCATTTTTACTGGGCGCATCCGGCCTGCTGGATGGCAAAATAGCCACCACTCATGTGGATGCATGCAGGGAATTTTCCTCCGCTTTCCCTGCTGTGAACCTGTTATCGGATAAAACCGTTACACATGATTCCGGCATTTACACAAGCGGTGGCGCCACTTCTACCTTCCACCTGCTGCTTCATCTGCTGGAAGTGCATTGTGGCATTGAAATAGCGATCAAGACCGCCAAAATTTTCGCAGTAGATATGGGACGTGATAAGCAATCTTATTTCAGCACCTTTCAGCCTGCGCGTAATCATCACGACGACCTGGTGGCATCCGCCCAGCAGCGGATTGAAACCAGTTACCAGGAGGTTGGCACTATCGAAGAAATGATCAGGGACATCCCGTCCAGCAGGAGAAATATTGTGAGAAGATTTAAACAGGTAACCGGTGTAACCCCTATTGAATACCTGCAGTTCACACGTATTGAAGCAGCCAAAAAACTCCTGGAGCAAACCGGGCAGCAAATGGCGGAAGTGATCTACAATTCCGGCTATAACGATCCCAAGGCATTCAGAAAGGTATTCCGCAAAACAGTGGGAATGACCCCTTCTGAATACCGGGAAAAGTTTAATGCAGCCAGGTCATAATCATAAATGCTATTCCCTGTCCCAGAAAGCAGGCGGCTCTATACCAAGGGCGCGGAGATACACATATCCCTGTCCGCGGTGATGGATCTCATTGTCAAAAATGTAGAACAGGATGCTTACAGATGTACCTTTGTATTGTCCGAAGGCGGTAATTTCCTTTTGAAAGGCTTCCACGGGGATCTTAGGCCACCATTCATTGAGCTTTTCTGTGATAACATCCCAGAGCTGTAATAACTCTTCCTTATTGCCGGGGGTAACGGTAACGCCTGTATCTTTCAGGAGCACATCAATACCCAGCCATTCATCGGTAACAACCCCGTATACAGATGGAAAGGCCATTCCGCAGAATTCCATTACCAAAGCGGAAAATGGGCGCATACCGCCTATGCTGAAGGTAAAAAGCTGGTCTTCAGGAAAGGCTTCAATCATCCTGCGGGTAAGTCCGCGGTGGCCCTGCCAGTGTTTCAGCAGTTGATCGGGGGTGATAACAGTGGTAGCAGTTGCGGCAGTTAAAGTGTTGTTTTCCATAAGTCTGTATTTTTTGTTTTATGATACAAAGAAAACAACGGGTTGTGACAGCCCTATGTCAGTAGTCTCAAAAAAATTTTATCTGCTGTTTAAAAAGAAAAAAACAGGAATCAAATTTTAAAACATTACAATGACACCCCTCTTTTCCAGGGAATAAAATCATCCTGCCCGTTCAGGACGGATTTTGCGGTAATGGCCCCACTGGCTACCTGTATAACGTATTCGAATATACGTTCTCCTGCCGCTGTGATGGTTTCCTCGCCGTCTATAATAGTACCGGTATTAATATCGATGATATCATGCATGCGTTGATATAGCTTTGTGTTGCTCGACAGCTTGATCACCGGGGCGATGGGGTTACCGGTGGGCGTTCCCAGCCCTGTGGTAAACAGCACTATGTTGGCGCCGCTGCCTACTTCCGCAGTAGTGGATTCCACGTCATTGCCTGGCGTGCACAACAGGTTAAGCCCCGGCTGCTGTACCTTTTCAGGATAATCCAATACAGCGGCTACAGGTGAAGTACCTCCTTTTTTGGCCGCCCCGGCAGATTTAATGGCATCGGTGATCAGCCCGTCTTTTATATTTCCGGGAGATGGATTCATGTCAAAACCAGAACCTGCTTCTTCGGCGCGCTGCTGGTAAGTACGCATCAGCCCGATGAACCTGGTAGCGTCTTCCACATTGCGGCAACGGTCGCTCATTTCCTGTTCCACACCGCATAGTTCCGGAAATTCAGCGAGGATCACGGAGCCACCCAATGCAGTGAGCAGATCGGAGGTATAACCGATAGCGGGATTAGCGGAAATACCGGAAAACCCGTCTGATCCGCCGCATTCCAGGCCAATGCATAGTTTGCTTAACGGCGCCGGTTGCCGGGTGCATTGATTCGCTATCATCAACCCTGCAAAGGTTTGCCGGATCGCATCAGCGATCAACTGGCTCTCCGTGCCGGTTTGCTGCTGGTCCAGTATATAAAGCGGTTTTGAAAACCCGGGGTCGCGTTTACTGATCTCCTCCTTCAGCATGCTTATCTGTGCATTCTGGCAACCCAGGCTCAGCACTGTGGCGCCGGCCACATTGGCATGGGTAATATATCCTGCCAGCAGGCCGCACAACGTTTGCGCATCCTGGCGGATACCGCCGCAGCCGCCGTCGTGCGTAAGGAATTTAATACCGTCCACATTTTCAAAAATGCGGTTCCCCTGCGTTCCGGAAGCATCTTCTGTGTAGATGCTTTCGAGGATCTGCGCCGGGTTGGCGCCGGCCCGTTGCTTTGCCGCAAGCGAACGTGTAAAGGCTGCGTACTTAGCCGGGCGGCTGTATCCCAGTTCCGGCAACAATGCCTCTTTCAATACTTCCACATTCCTGTTTTCACAAAACACCAAAGGGATTACCAGCCAGTAGTTGGCAGTGCCCACACTGCCGTCTGCCCGGTGATAGCCCATAAAAGTCCGTTGCTGCCAGCGGGAAACATCCGGCGCCTGCCAGGCTGTTTTCCGCTCTGCCGCCAGCTCATAAGCATTGGCAGCATGCCGTACATTTTCCACGGCAATCCTGCTACCGGTACTGATCTGGTGCTGCGCGCGCCCCACCAGCACCCCGTACATGTAAATAGCATCCCCTTCGCTCAGGGGATCTGCTGCAAACTTATGCTTCGCAGGGATCTTTTCCCGCATCGTATATACGGAGCCGTTATATGCCACCGTTTCTCCCTTTTCCAGGTCTTGTAGTGCTACCAGTACATTATCCTGCGGATGCACTTTTAATACTTTCTGCTTCATTATCTGTTTTAAAAATTTTACGATACCGTTATTTCTGCTGCTACTTTTTCCAGGTAAACCGCCACTCCCTGTTCCATCAATGCTTTCAGCATAGTGGTTACCAGCTGTGCAAACCCGGGAATGGTGTTAAGATCCTGTCCCCAGATAGCCTGGTTGCCGAAGGCGGTCTTTACCAATGCTTCCGGCGGGTGCAGCTGCCATTGTGCCGCATACCAGCCGGCATATTCATCAGTAATAGTGTACCCATCTCCCCCGCGCATAAACAATGCATGTGCGGCGAATCCCAATGCCATCAATGCCGGCACCTGCCCGGTACGCCGCTGGTATTGCAGCAGCGCCGGCAGTACCCGCATTTTCAGTTTAGCTGTATACTGCGCGCAAATGCTTAACCACCGGTGCTCAATAGCAGGGTTACGGAAGCGGTCCAGCACAGCGCCCGCAAAGCGGATAGCGGCATCGTTACGTATATGTATATCCGTTATAGCCGGGATAATTTCGTGCATCATCAGGCCTTCCATGTAAGCGGCCATCGCCTCGTTGCTCATGGCGGCCTTCACCGTGTCGTGACCAGCCAGAAAGGCCAGTCCGCAGCTAAGGGTATGGGTTCCGTTGAGCAGCCGGAGCTTCAGCTCACGGAACACGTTAATGTCGGGCGACAATACCACTCCTGCATCTGTTTCACTAAAAGATAATATTTTTCTTACCTGTTCACTATTGGTTTCAATAGCCCACAAGCGGTATACTTCCGTCATGATCAGCAGCTCGTCTTCATAACCTGTTTCCAGCTCTGCCGGGCCGGGCACAATGCAGTCTACCAGCGAATTACAGCAGTAGTTATGACGAGTAAGCCAATCGATAAAACCTTCTTCCAGCTGGTTAAAACTGCTCAGCTGCAGCAAGACCTCCCGGAGCCTGCTGCCATTATCCGGTATCAGCTCCGTAGGAACGATCACCATTCCTTTGGTAGCATCCCCTTTAAAATGAAGATAGCGGCGATACAGGAATGCCAGCAGTTTGCCCGGAAAGGATGCCGGTGGCTTTGCATGAATACTTTCTTCTGTATATACAATGCCTACTTCGGTGGTATTTGATATCACTACCTGCATATGTGGGTTTTCAGCGCAGGCGAGGATCTCCTCCCACTGGGAAGTGGCGGCAAGCACCCGGCTGATGGACCCGTTGATGATATTTTCAGAAACGGGCTTTCCCCCGTCAATTCCTCTGATACATTGCGTATAAAGGTTATCCTGTTCATCAAAAGCAGTGGTGCTGCCTTTGTCTGTCGATTTCACCACTACTACACGGCCATTGAATACGCCCTGCTTATTGGCTTTGTCTATGAAAAAACAGGGTAATCCTCTCAGTAATACCCCTGTGCCGAACTGCAGTACTTTTTCCGGCAGGGCAAAGTAATCTTCACCGGGAATCTGCCACTCCTCCTTTTCGCGCAGCCGTTTCAGTAACTCTTTTGAAAGTTTCATATCCACATTATTTAGTCATTATTTCCATTTCATTGGCGGCTAACAGGTACGCCCCTACGCCTTTGGGATCATTATCGATCACTTTTTCGCTGAGATAATACGCATAACTACCATCCCGGTAAGGATCGCCTCCCAATCCTGCTACACTTACGGTTCCTCCCAGGGTGAGATCCCCTTCGGAGTTTTTACGGATAAATTGTTTAAGGATACCATCATAGCCTTTTTGCGCTACGGAGTGGTAAGTTTTAGGTAAATAACCAAGCCGCATACCTTTCGCCAACGCATATACGAACATGCAGGAAGCGGAGGCTTCTACATAATTTCCTTTGCTGGTGGCTTTATCCAATACCTGGTACCAGCAGCCGGTTTTAGCGTCCTGGTATTTTTTAATGGCTGCAGCAGTACGGTTTAAGATAGCCATAAGGCTATCACGGCCGGGGTCTGCAGCCGGGTAATATTCCAGTGCGTCTACCAGCGCCATGGCATACCAGCCCATGGCACGGCCCCAGAAGTGTGGGGATTGCCCCGTGGTTTTATTGGCCCAGCGCTGTTCTTTTGATTCATCCCAGGCGTGATACAGCAACCCCGTGCGCGGATCTCGTGCGTGCTCCTCCATCAGTACAAACTGCCGGGTAATATCGCGGAAGGCGCTGTCTTCCCCGAAAAGGGCTGCATATTCCGCATAAAACGGCTCGCCCATGTAAAGACCGTCGAGCCACATCTGGTAAGGGTAACGTTTCTTGTGCCAGAAGCCGCCGTCGTTCGTGCGGGGCTGCTGCCGCAGCTGTTTGCGGAGCAGGTCGGCCGCCAGCCTGTATTTATTATCTTTGGTAGCCTTATAAAGCGTTAACAGGATGCGGCCGTTTTTGATATTATCGATGTTGTAATCCTTCAACTCGTACGTACGGATGTTGCCGTTAGTATCTATAAAATGATCCATACTCCGCTGTATGTATTGGAAATACCGCTGATCACCGGTTCTTTTCCATAAACCGGTGAACCCTTCCAGTACCACGCCCTGGTCGTACGACCATCTTACCGGCCTGCCCGGCTGTACTTCCAGCGAATCGCTCCATATACGCATGACGGTAGCCGCCATCCCCGCTGCGCCGGTTTGCGCCCGTGTAAGTGAAACTGAGAACAGTAATGCAGTGGATAATATGGATGTTTTAAAACGCATGATCTTTTGTTGACTGGGTTTTAGTATCCCGGTAACGACAACTGCCGGATGTAATATTTTTTGTATTGCGTGTCTGCACCGGCTGCCGGCCCCGGTAATGTGGTGATTTAATTGGTTGAAAACAGGAGTTTTTTCTTTCATGCTGTGTCGTTACAAGTCTACAGAACAATTTGTTAACGGTGAAGTTTATTTACGCAAACGTTCCCGGAAAAATCGCTACTTTCACCACTAATAAGAATGCCGGGAAAACATGGTCCGGAAGACTTTATGAAGTATAGAGCAGCCACCATCAAAGATATTGCACAGGCGCTCCGCCTGTCTACCTCTACTGTATCACGTGCATTGCGCGACAGCCATGAAATCAGTGCGGCTACAAAGCAGCTGGTACTGGAACATGCCGCGCGGCTGAACTATCATCCTAACCCGATTGCCCTGAGTTTAAAAGAGAAGAAAAGCCGGTCTATCGGGGTGATCGTATCTGAAATTGCCAACAGTTTTTTTTCACAAACCATTAATGGCATTGATTCGGTAGCTAACGAGAAAGGCTATACGGTAATTATTTCCCAGAGTCATGAGTCCTTTGAGAAGGAAGTAAGAACATTACAGTACCTGGCATCACGGTCGATAGACGGGTTACTGATCTCCGTTTCCAGCGCTACGAAAGACTTTACGCCCCTCAAAGCACTGCACCAGCACGGGTTTCCGATCGTATTTTTTGACAGGATTATAGAAGACATTACCACGCATAAGGTAATGGTAGATAATTTCCAGGGCGCCTGCAATGCCACCATGCACCTGCTTCAGCAGGGTTACCGGCGCATTGCATGTATTACCAATTCCGCACATCTGTCTATTACAAGAGAGCGTGTAGCAGGATATATGGCCGCGCTGGAAAAACATGGCATTCAGCCGCAGCCGGCGCTGATCAGGTATTGTTTTCATGGCGGCATGCTACTTTCCGAAGTAACAGACGCCGTGAGCCAGCTGCTTAAATTAAAGCAGCCACCAGATGCTATCTTTACCACGTCTGACAAACTGACCACCGGTTGTATGCAGGCGCTAAAAAAGGCCGGAGTAAACATTCCCGGGGAAATAGCCCTTACAGGATTTTCCAATTCAGACCTGATTGAGCTGCTGCATGCGCCCATCACGGTGGTAAGGCAACCTGCTTTTGAAATGGGACAGGTTGCCACCGAACTATTGCTGCAACTGATAGAAAGCAAACAACCAGTGAAAGAATTTGAAACAAGGGTATTACAGTCGGAATTGCTTATACAACCGGCGGCAAAGGGAAAAAAGTAGCCCCTATTCCATCCCGGGGGAAATGAAGGAACCAGTCCGTCTGCGCCCGGACACCCCGGTCCGGCGTTCTATAATACCAGGGAATGGAATATTAACTGATATTTACAACCACCAGTTTATTTAAAAAAACCATGCAAGAAATTATTATCCGTAAAGCCACCCTGGCAGATTTACCTGTATTACTGGATTTTGAGCAGGGCGTCATCGCTGCAGAGCGTCCTTTTGATCCTACTTTAAAAGAAGGCATTATACATTACTACGACATAGCGGCGATGATCACCGCCCCACATATTGAACTACTGGTAGCGGAAGCAGAAGGCCAGCTGATTGGCTCGGGCTATGCACGTATAGAGAATGCCAGGCCATATATTATATTTACCCGCTATGCTTACCTGGGATTTATGTATGTGGCGCCTGCCTGGCGGGGAAAGGGAGTTAACAAGCTGATCATAAACGGCCTGAGAACATGGGCCCATTCACAGGGCATCGTAGAAATGCGCCTGGAGGTGTATGCCACCAATGAGCCCGCTGTAAAAGCCTATGAAAAGGTAGGGTTTCAGCCTCTCCTGGTAGAAATGCGCCTGCCCATCTGAGTTTCAGCGGCCTTTATAAAAAATGGCACAATTTTCGACAGTTGCGGTGTAAAGAATTAAAGCCATGAAACAGATACTCGTAGCCTTAGCAGCAGCAGTCGTTTTATTTTCGTGCAAAAGCAATGCTGATAATGCCGCCGCTATTGAAAGTGCAAAGAAAGCCACCATTGATTCTATGAACAATGTAAATGCCATCAAACAACAGGTGGTAGATTCCATGAATGCGTTAAAAAGCAACCGTTCTCACAGCCGTGAAAACTTTGCCGGTACCCAATATAACAATGAAACCGCACCGGCAGTAGCCAATACAGAAGCTCCGGCCCCTGCTCCCGCTCCCGCAAAGAAAAAGGGCTGGAAATCCTGGAGCCATACTGCTAAAGGCGCCGTAGTAGGCGCTGGTGCAGGTGCCATCACCGGCGCTATCGTTAACAAAGACCGCGTGAAAGGCGCCGCCATAGGCACCCTGATCGGCGCCGGTGTTGGCGCAGGTACAGGCGCTATTGTGGATCATAAGAAGAAACAATCTGCACAGTAACAGGCAGGTAATAAAGAAGAAACGGCGTATCCTCACGGGTACGCCGTTTTTTTATGATGCTGCCAGCTGCTTTCCTTTTTCTGTGAGATAAGGATAAAACAGGTCCTCCAGGAGGCGGGCGTAATAATTAACCGCCTTTTTCCCTTTCAATCCTGTTGTGAGCTCGTTGGATGAAATCCAGAAATCGCCGATGAGATAAATACTCCTGATGAGACTTTCCCATACTTCCACCGGGATATCTTCCCTTACAATCCCCTGCTCCCGGTAATTTTCAAATAACCGGAGCAATTGCCTTCTGCGGATGCCGAACCGTTGGGCATATACCTTCTTTATTTCCGGCATACGCCGGGTTATGACCACGAAATGAATGTAAATAAAACGGTAACGATAAATATGCTGCAATATAGTGGTAATAGATTCCCTTAGGGTGCCAAGCCCTGCACCCGGGCTGCTGGCAAATACAGGCAGCTCATTCATTGCCGCAATGTGCTGCGTGTATAGGGTGTAAATAATATCGTCTGCATTTTTAAAATAATACTGTATGTTACTATGACTGATCCCCATTTCTTTGGCAATATGCCGGATAGTGATCACATCAATCCCCTGCTCATTGAACAATTCCAATGCAGTTACCAGTATCTTTTCCTTTGTATTCATGAGATCCCTGCGCCTTTAATATCCCACGAAAATAAAAAATTTGTACAAATGTACAAACACGGTCCATTAATTTTGTACATTTGTACTAAAATAGAAAGAGATGAAGATCAGGGAGATTATTTTAGGCACTCATAACATCACAGCTACGGCTGCATTCTATACCCAGTCACTGCAATTACCGGTGATCAGCGAAGGTGGCCGGCACATCAGTCTGCAGGCTGGTAGTTCTATACTAACATTTGAACAGCAGGAAACAGTTACCCCACCTATATACCACATAGCTTTCAATATACCCCATAACCAGCTGCAGGAAGCAATACAGTGGCTGCAAAACTTTACCACCCTGCTACCGGTAACAGATAGCAGCCATATTGCTGATTTCAGCAACTGGAATGCACATGCGGTGTACTTTTACGATAACAATGGTAACCTGCTGGAGCTCATTGCCCGCCATGGGCTGGAGAATGCATCAGCACAACTGTATATCGACTGTATCAGTGAGCTGGGCGTGGTAACAGAAAACCCCACCGCTTATGCGGACCAGCTGATCAACAGGTACGGATTGACTATTTTTTCCAGGCAGCCACGCCTGGAACAATTCACTGCACTGGGAGATGATAACGGATTACTGATTATTGTAAAAGAAGGGAGGAACTGGTTTCCTACCAGCGTTCCTGCACAATATTTTCCTGCTACCATTACACTGGAAAATAACGGCAACGCCACTACGTTATCTTTGTAACTGGTTGTCGCGGTGCTGATGCCCCCACTCATTTAACTGGTCCCATACAGGAATGAGCCGTGCAGCTATTTCCGTGAGACGGTACTCTACCTTCGGTGGCACTTCCGCATAAACAGTACGGGTAACAAGCCCATCGGCCTCCAGTTCCTGCAGGTGAAGGGTGAGCATACGGTCGGTAATATTGGGAATATGTTCTTTCAGCTCGCTGAAGCGTAACGTTCTGTTCACCAGCTTGTACAGGATAAACAATTTCCACCTGCCTGCCAGCACATCAATGGCATGGGCCACTCCGCACATGCCTGAGATCTGTTCGCGGTTCATGTGATTGGTAGACGTTTCCTTGCGCTTTGCCATTACTTACAATTTTGTGTGTTGCATACAATAGGCTGCAAAAATACAAATGTAATGTTCGTGAAATAATTTTGCCGGCAGTTATTAAAAAACAATTTATGAAGATACTGATAGTATATGCGCATCCTGAACCAAAGAGCATGAACGGCGCTATGTTTCAAACAGCTATTACCACATTGCAGAACGCAGGCCATGAAGTGAAAACATCCGACCTGTATGCGATGTCCTTTAATCCCGTTTCCGATAGGACTAACTTCACCAGCGTATATGACGCTACTTTTTTCAAACAACAACTGGAAGAAAAACATGCCTCGCGTGTACACGGCTTTGCGGCCGGCATTGCAGCGGAACAGGAAAAAGTAGCCTGGTGCGATGTGATGATCTGGCAATTCCCGCTCTGGTGGTTCAGTGTTCCGGCTATTCTCAAAGGCTGGGCCGACCGGGTATTTGCCATGGGCACTTCGTATGGCGACGGGCACATTTATGAAACCGGTATTTACACCGGGAAAAAAGCCCTGCTTTCCCTCACTACCGGCGGACCGGAAAGTGCGTACCTTCCCGGCGGCTTACATGGCGACCTGGATGTGCTCCTGAAACCCATTCACCGGGGCATATTCCAGTTTACCGGTTTTTCTGTACTGGAGCCACAGGTAATTTATGGCCCGGTACGGCTCACACCGGAAGAACGCATCGAAGCCCTGCAGCGATGGGCATTGAGGCTTACGCATATCGCAGCAGAAAGCGCCATTGAAGTAACCGCATACTAAATAGATCTGCTATGAAAATACTTATTATAGGCACCACCGGCGCCATTGGCAGCAAGGTAAAGGAAAGACTCTCAGCATCACATGAAGTGATCAGTGCAGGCCGCAACAGCGGCGATATCCAGGTAGATATAACAGATGCCGCTTCTATCGAAAATATGTATAAAGCTACTCCCGGCCTGGATGCAGTAATTATTACCGCCGGGTCTTCCGGCATGGAAAGCTTTCAAACACTCTCTGAAAAAAGTTTGCAGCCGGCCATCCAATCCAAATTACTTGGGCAGGTGAATGTAGTCCTGATCGGGCAACACTACCTGAACGATGGTGGTTCTTTTACACTTACCTCCGGCATACTGGCAGATGAACCCGCCAGGGACGCGGCGGCAGGCTCGCTGGTAAGCGGGGCCATTAACAGTTTTACGATAGCGGCGGCCGCTGAATTAAAAAGAGGATTGCGCATCAATACCGTAAGTCCCGGACTGGCAGCGGATTCCGCTGAGGCCATCGCGCATTTGTTCCCGGGCTTTAACCCGGTGCCCATGCAGAAACTGGTAAATGCCTACCTGAAAAGTGTGGAGGGAGTCGTTAATGGCCAGGTGATACGGGTGCATGAATAAATGATACAACGCCTGCACCAACTGCTGGAACGTGATCTGAGCAAGGGCCGCAAGCTGGTCACGACTGTTTTTTCTAATGATAAATTAATGACTGAAGGATCATAACGGCATCATGTTTGAGGCAAAGGCGCGCATGTGGAATCAACTTATAGAAAATGCGGATCACCTGCCTAACTTCCTGTGGAACCTTATACTGGCGGGCATTGCAGTCGTTACAGGATGGCTGATCAAATATTTATTATCGATCTTCTTACGGCAATCGGTACGAACACATCAGGACTTTTCACTGATACACACCATCCTTTTCCGTCTGGGAAAAGCTTTCAATTATTTCCTGCCATTGTTGTTGCTCAATATGGTTATACCGCTGATGCGGGTACCTCCTAAATATGTGCCAACGCTGAGCAAAGTGGCGGAAATAGCGCTCACACTTTCTTTCGCGGCATTGGTGATAGGATCCATTAAAGTGCTGGAAGATTATGTATACCATACATACGACCTGAAAAAAGCCAATAACCTGAAAGAGCGGAAAATACGCACCCAGCTGCAGTTTATCAGGAAAGTATCTATTGCTGTGATCCTGGTGCTCACCGCCTGTGTGATCCTGCTCAGCTTCGACAGCATGCGCAAACTGGGCGCAGGGCTCCTTACCGGTGTGGGTGTTGGCGGTATCATCATTGGTTTTGCTGCGCAAAAATCGCTCGGCAACCTGCTGGCGGGCTTTCAGCTGGCATTTACACAACCCATCCGTATAGATGATGTATTGGTGGTGGAAGGCGAATGGGGACGTGTGGAAGAAATTACACTTACCTATGTAGTACTGAGCATATGGGATCAGCGCAGACTGATTTTACCGATCAATTATTTTATTGAGAAGCCTTTCCAGAACTGGACCCGTACCAGTTCTGAAATACTGGGCACGGCGTTCTTTTACCTGGATTATACCGTACCGGTAGACCAGGTAAGGGCTGAATTTGAGCGGTTGCTGGAAGCATCGCCGCTGTGGGACAGGCGCGCAAAGGCCCTGCAGGTAACCAATACCACTGAACGTACTATTGAAGTAAGAGCGCTGATGAGCTCTTCCAATTCAGGAAATGCGTTTGACCTGCGGTGCTATATCCGCGAAAACCTGGTAAAATATGTAAGGGAACATTATCCCGGCAGCCTGCCAAAAACCAGGGCCTTTATTGAAGGAACGGATAGCCGGCCGTTATCAGCCTAACCATTTTTCCAATACAATCATGTGCCTGCATTGAATACCATTTTCATAAATGGGCTCGGAGTAATGCGTGGTGAAGTAATTTTTCCGGACGGCAGTAATTTCAAATCCCTGCCGCTGGTACAGGTACAACTGTGCAATGCTGGAATTACCCGTGCCAATGCAAAGCTTTCTGAAACCGCCTGCCCTGGCGCGCTGTGCGGCATCCTGCAATAAGATCTTTCCCAGGCCTTTCCCCTGGTGCGCCGGGTTCACTGCGATGTTCTTAATTTCCATTGCATCATTGTCTTTCAAAAGTACATAAACAGCAATTACCTGTTTCTTTTGTTCCAGCACATATACATCACTGAAAGGGAGGTAGCTGTTAATCATTGTTACCGATGGATCGGCCAGCAGCAAAAGGTCATAGGGCATCTTCTCATTCGTGGCTAATTTCCGGATAGTTGTTTCTTCCTTGAGGGTGGTGGTCATCACTGAATAATTTTGTCGCAATAATGGAATAATAGGTATTTTCTTATAAACCGGGTCCCGGGCAACAGCCACAAACAGGTTCAGGGAACATCTTTAACAAAATGAATATACAAAAAAAACAGGCATCTGTATAACCAGATGCCTGTAATAAAATGCTTTATTGAATAGTAATATACTGCCGCTTTACATTGTTGCCATAAATTTCCACCTGTATATCCTTACTGGTGGCGGTGGCGCCGCCACTGATGCTGATCGATCGCTCTTCACCGGGCAACACAGAAATATAATTATCGCTGTAAAATACCGGTAAGATCCTTTTCTTGTCCAGTGCGTTCACCAGCGATACACGGTTAAAGAACGCCACCGGGCCGCCTGCAGGATTGCTAATGGTAACAAGGATGCTATCGGCGCCGGCTTTTACGGCGGTCACCTTTACCTGTGCTGATGGCATTTGCGCCAGCCCGGAATAGTTCCCCCTGGCATCCGGCAACCAGTAAAGGTTTTCATCAACCACCTGCTGCGAGGCATTCAGCAAACGCAGGGAAAAGAAGAGGCCCTGTTGCGCCCGGAGCTTGTCCAGCAGGGGTTTCATGTTCATGAATTGCTGTACGGTTGTAGGTCCCACTTCCACGAATACTTGTGTGAGCAGGCTATCATGGCCCTGCATATCGTATGTTTTCAGTTCCAGCATCAGGTCGCGCGCATACCGGAAGGTATTGTTCACGGCCATCACCATGCCGCCATCCGGATCGTACATCACATGTAAAGGCGTGGCGCCTTTACGGGTACCGTACAGGCAGGCATTGGGGTCCAGGTAATAATCATACATCTGTCCGCGCAGGGCGGTCCATGGATTTTGCGTTTTCCAGATGATCACGCCGGTATACCAGTCCCACATATGTGAGCTAAAGCCTTCCATGAGGGCGCGGTACTGGTCGTAGTTCACCAATTGCGCCTTGTTGGCCCATTCCCGCAGGTCGCTTGTTTTTCCATATGGTTCCACTGCTTTGTTATAGGAAATATATTTATGATAATCCCATACCGCATCGGTTTTACCCGTTTCCTGGTTGGGTGGTACCAGGTTTTCTGCGGGCAGGAACCTTTCCAGTGATTCATAGTCGCCGGTACCTACGGAGCCTACTTCCGAGTTAAACGGGAAGGTGCGGGTGCTCCAGAAGGTAGACAGGGGCTGGATACCGTAGGGACCATCGCCATTGCCGCCAATAGTGTTGTGCGACATGCTGTCTGAGTTAGAGTAATCAAAGAAATAGCGGGTGCCATCCAGTGTTGGAATAATGGAATCCTTCATAGCGGCAAACAGATCTGCCGGAGGCGTAATTTCATTACCGCCGCACCAGAAGGCCAGAGACGCATGGTTCCGCAACATTTTCACCTGGTCGGCCACGCTTTCAAGGAACAGGGAGTGATCATCGGGGTACTTCCTGCGGGTCCACTGGTCATCCTTCTTCATAGGATCCTGCCATCTGCCGTTACAATCGCCGGATATCCAGAAATCCTGGAACACCAGCAGGCCGTACTTATCGCAGGCTTCGTAGAATTCCGGTCTTTCTGTAAGACTTCCGCCCCAGATGCGGATCAGGTTCAGGTTCATATCGCGGTGGAAGCGTACTTCCGCATCGTATCTTTCTTTGGTAAAGCGGAACATGGCATCGGAGGTGATCCAGTTGCCGCCTTTAATAAATATTTTCTGCCCGTTCACCGCAATTTCGCGGCTGCCGGTATGCGTGTTCCAGTACGTCTGGATTTCACGGACGCCAAATTCCACATCTTCCTTATCATCCGTTTTACCATTGTTTACAAACTGCAGTTGCAGCTGGTACAATGACTGGGCCCCATAGCCGGCCGGCCACCACAATTGCGGCTGTTTCAGCAGCAGGTCCGGCAGTTGCACGGTGGTAGTGCTATGTGGGGGCAGGGTTACTTTTTTAGTGATGCGGTTGCCTGCCAGCGTGTATTGTAAGGTACCGGAGATACTTTTGGCAGTGGCGTTTTCCAGGTCCGCTCCTACCATCAGTGTAGCCGGCGCCTGCGGGCCTTCCGTTTTCCGGACGCCGGGCACACGCGTAATAATATGCGGATCTTTGATCCGTACAGCGCCTGTTTTCTCGATGGTCACCTTATCCCAAATACCGGTATTGCGGTCGCGCATGGGCTGTATCCAGTCCCACCCTGCCGTATACTGAGGGCCATTGTTTTTGGCGATGGTGCCATCACCACCCTGGCCTCCGTTGGGGTTGCCCGGGAACTGCGGCGGG
>NZ_DATCRD010000203.1:0-15541 GCF_036569185.1 Chitinophaga sp. | reverse complement strand
CTGCAATACAGCTACCAGCGCGTCCGTACCCGGATCAAGCGGGGTGTAATTGATCAGCCGTTTTTGCCGCAATTGGTTTATCAGGTTCAATGCACCCGCAGCATCATTTCTTCTTGCCAGGCATTCGGCTTTTATCAGCAGTACTTCCGGCACAGTTACACTGTAATTAAATACCTGCCCGTTAAAAGTTGCATTGGGGTTTAAACTGCCGTTACCGGAAAAATTCCCGATAAGCCGGTTATCATTGCTATCCAGTAAATTTTTTAATGAAGCACTGATAAAGAAACCTGTTCTGTATTTAGAATAAAAAGAATAATCAGGGCTTAACCTGCCGAGCAATACCTCCGGATTTTTTGAAAGGTCTGCCAGGCTCGCAGGATGCACATTACCATTGTTATAATCCGAGATCAAATGATTAAGCTGTAATGTGCTATCCGCATACATTTCCGCCTGTACATAATTACCCATATACAAATAAACCCTGGCGAGCAAAGCATATCCCGCTGATTTACCGGGATGCACAATTGTTTGCCCTTTATCAGGCAGATCAGAACTGGCCACTGCTGCTTTCAAATCATTTAAAACCTGGTCATATACCTTTTGCACCGTAGCCCTGGAGGGTAGCTCATTTGCATTGGGCGCCAGTACCAGCGGCACTGCCAGGTCTGTGGTCATTGTCGCCGAACGGTAGTCCGGCCCATAGAGGTTAGCAAGCTGCAGGTAATACCATGCACGATTGATCTGCGCCTGGGCACGTATAATGCTTTTCCTCCGCATTTCCCCATCTGTTCCTTCAATTTTTTCCAATATGATATTCATTTGCAGTATGCGCGTGTAAGCGTTATTGTACATGAGATCAAAGTCACCTGGGTTCCAGATACCTGCAGCCCATAAATAAGCATGAGCATAGTAAGACGATTGGTCTGCTGCAAGCATTGCATCGCTCATCTGCACATCATCTGTCATTATATCGGCAAGGATAAAATTGCACATTGCGTTAGAGTCGTTATTCAACATCTCTTCAAAATCACTGATGGTAGAAGGATTCACCGTATTGGTGCCCGGCCGCACATCCAGAAATTTCCTGCATCCTGTAAGCAGCAGGAAAAGGAGGCTGGTTTTTATTACCTGGTTAAATATGGTATGTAATTTCATATTGTTTCTTTTTCCGCAGATAACATGTAAAGCCATTAAAATGCACCAAATTCAGTAACAGTTACGCCTACCGGTGATGTGCCTTGCACAGCCGTAACCACAAATTTTATATACCGTCCGGATACAGCAGTGTGCAGGTAAATCATCAGGTTCTTTTCCGGCCTTACAGCGCTAGGAATAATTATTGTTTGCCCTGTATCCCAGGTTTGATTATCCATGCTGGTATAAACTTTCGCTTCAGCGGGTTGCCACCTTTCAGCGGCCGGGTCATACCTGAGCATGATCCCTTTCAGCAGATTTACCTGCCCCATATCCACGGTAAATCCCTGTGGAGGCCCCGCCGTCCCTTCAGGCAATGAACTATACCAGTAGGTATTATATCGTCCATCCAGTACATTGTTAACTGTTTGGTCATTATCTGCGGTTACTGCCACTATACGCCAGTTAGTACGTGCATATATGATCTCCGGAACTGTTTCTGCCGCCACATATACCGTTCGGTTTGTACCGGGTACAACTGTCCCTTCATCTTTCAACTGCAGCGGCAGCAGGTAAGCCCCGGCTGCGGGCATGCCCGGAAACAGGATCCTGAAGCTATCGGCTCCTGGTCCGGTATTTCCCGGGAGAATGGTAACGGTGCTTTTTGCTATACTAAAAAATGTAGATGGCCATGCGGTATACGAGGTGTTGTTGGCTGCATTAAAACGCGGAACAAGTGATGGCTGCGGCGCTATGTTTATCAGTAATGGAATAGTTCCGGCGGTGCTCAGGCTGGCGTCAAACCCGGTTGCGTTTTGCAGCAGTGTGCCATCAGATTGTTTTATCAACTGTATATATTGTACACTGTCGCCTTGCCCGGGAATGGATGAAAATACCTTTTTAAACGAAACCCGGAAAAATATGGTTTGCCTCAGCGTATCTTCCGCCGGCAGGCTGCCTGGCAGATTGGTATTAAGCCGTACTGGTATGGTGTACGTAGTAATTAAATCCGTCAGATTCAACCGGGAGGGGTCTACAAGTACCAGTTTTATGGAATCACCGGAACTTAAAGCCCCCGCCGCTATGGTAACGGCAGCCCTGGCGAAACCAAATGCGCCTGCCGGCAGCGGGGGCGACTGGCTGGCAGCCTGGGTAAGCCGGTCGTAAACAGGTATCAGGCTGGTGTCTATCGTAGCAACCAGTTGCACATCTTTATCACTGGCGGCAAAAAGTTTTGCGACAAATGCCATATCAATCCCGGGTAAAATACGGTCGCGCAACACCAGCATGTCGCTCTGCAAAATATTATATCCCTGCACTGTATTAACCGGATCTACATATGCAATAAACCGGTATGGTTCCAGGAAGTTTTTATTTTTTACACAGGAAGAAATTGTCAATCCTGCTGCAACTATCAATATACACCATAACCAGGGAGTTACTGTTCGCATCTCTTTCAATCTTTTCATCAGAAATTCATGTTTACACTAAAGGAATACTGTTTGGATACAGGCAACCCGATCTGTCCTCCGCTGGACACTATTTCAGGGTCCACATGCAGCTTATTACGTTTCCACACCACCAGGTTCTGCGCCTGGATCGATATCATAAGATCTTTCAGGAAGAAACTTTTCAGCAGTGTTTTTGGCGCCTGCCAGCCTATCTGTACTTCCTGCAGGCGTATATTATCTGCCGGCATAATACTGTTGGTGGAATTCTGGATAATGAATGTCCTGGTGCTTGCCGCATTTGTATTGGCCATAGCGGCAATATCGGTATGCAGTTCATCTCCCGCGTTCCTCCAACGGTTGCGGATCAGGCTACTGTTATCGGGTATTCCTGAAGGAGCCGGAAGGTATTGCCTCATTACATATCCCAGCTTGAATGCCAGCGACGCTCTTGCAAAAAAGTTCCCGAAATTCCATTCCTGGATTAATCCACCATTCCAGGGCGCCCTGGTTACGCCACTGTATACCAGAGCCGATGTAAGTGTAGCGCTATCAGGCGTGGCAGTTCTCTGTCCTTTGTCGTCATATATCTGCGGATTGCCTTTATTATCCAGTCCGGCCCAGCGGTAACTCCAAAGGCCTTCGGTGCTGTAACCATTACGATAGGCCACCAGGTAAGCAGGTGATTGAGAAAAATTTACTACAGGCACACTCCGTGCAATATTTTTATTATAGGCGCCATTCAGTGTGATCACATACCTGAACTGCTGTCGCTCCACTGCTTTTATAACCAGGTATAGCTCTATTCCCCTGCTCACAATTTCGCTGTAAGAAACCTGGGCGCTCAATCCTGTAGAAGGATCAGTAGGCACCGGTATATTATTGTTCAGACCACTGATTACCTTATTGTAATAGCGAAGATCAAGCAGGTATTTATCGCTCAGGAAACCTATACTGGTATGCGCCTCCATATTGTTTGTTTCGGGAGGCAGTAACCCGAAACTATTATTGATCGCCATACTATAGGCGCCATCTTCACTGGGCGTATTAGTTTCCATCATCCGGCCCATTGCCTGGTAGGGACTGATTTGCTGTAAGATAAAATCTGCCTTGAGCGTGCTGATCGCATTGGCATGAAAATAAGTTTCCCCGGATATATTGTAACCCGCCTGCATATTCGTTTGTGGATGACCTTCCGGCGAACGGCCATAGTTGCCAATAAAAATCAACAACCCTCTTCTAAAGTTTGCCTTTACATTGGCGCCGAAATAATTATTGGTAATGTTGGCGCTGGCAGACTTTTCATTTCCTTTAATATTGAAAGCAGTATGAACGATGTCCAGTACCAGGCTATTAGCTGCCATTCCTATAGTCAATTTTTCATAAGTATTACGTGCCCGCTGTCCTGTTTGCTGGGCCAGGTTGTAACTCCCTACCCATATTCCATAGTTATTCCATGTAGTTTGCAAGGTGCGCGTCGCACTGATCTCCGTAGGCAGGCTGGGTATTTCCACGCCTGTTAGTCCTGCCGAAACCTGCAGGTCGCTCATCCATTTTGGAATACGGGAAGAAAAATGCCTGTATAGCCGCCAGATTACCTCTCCATTATAGTTGGCAAGAATACTGTAAGGCGGATTGTATCCATAACTGGGATTGAATACCGCATTATAATTACCTTTCAGGATATATGTATCATTGAAACTGTATTTAAGTCTTCCATTCCAGCCGACCTGGCGCTGAGTCATCATATTCTCCTGGCTGGGCGTGAGTAGCATATAGGGAAAATTGGAAGTAGCCACCGGAAAAAGTACATTAGGATCGTTGTCGCCATACACTCCGTACACTCCACGTAACTGGAGGTAATTGCCAACACTGGCCAACGGATCAAAGGGTAACAGCACCGGTTGCCCCTTACCGGTTTGCGGATTATAACCATACATGCTGGAATAAGCGGGTATTTTACTTGTGGTAGATGCGCCGCTTCCCCCCAATGATAAATTGAGGTCGTGCCTACCTGTTTTTTTGCTATAGAGCAGGCCGGAACGCACATTCCAGTTCCTTTCTCTGGAATACGAGTTACTGAAGATCCCTCCTTTAGGTACATAAAAGTTAAGCCCTGTCAGTACCCGGTCCGGGTCGCCCGCACCAGTATTAAAAATGGGGGTCGCATATTCGTCCACCAACTGTCGTGCCTGGCTGCTGTTTGCATCCTTGTAATCTTCTGTATTACTATTGGAAAGAATATACTGGAAAGAACCGGACCACTTCAAACCCGGGAATAGCTCCCAGTCTACATTTAACTGGGATTCAGCATCAAACGACTTCCGGATATTGCTATTCAGCCGGGCATCCTGCAAAAGATTCACCCCATAATCGTTATAGCCGGCATCTACCAGCACAGTATTAGCTTCGGGGTTAAATTTTGAATAATCATACACATATCCTCCGGCTGAGTTAAGCAAAAGCTGGTAAGGTTGTAAAGCGCCAGGATCCAGGCTTGTGCCCTGCCTGGCCCGGCTGCTGTTTATTTTGATATTCCAGGTGGCATTGAGCCTACTGTTAAACAGCAGGAAATTGTTAAACATATTTAACCCAATAGTGCGGTTATAATTATTAAGCGCATTCGTACGGTTGGAGTTATAAATACCGGCTGCGTTAAAACGCCAGGCCATATTTCCACCAGACACTGTAATCATCTGGTTCTGGTTAACAATATCCTGTTGCAGTAAGCTTAGCTGTTGTTCATTAGATAGCCTTCCCAATGAATCCCATTGTGCATTAAAACTACCGGCTGAAATTGTACCCGAGTTCAGCTTGTACAATAACAGTTCCGCGGGGGATTGATTGAACATAAATCTTCCCGAAGGATCGGCGCCGGTGGAAATAAATCCCGAATCGGAGGCATCCTTTAAATAGTCCAATATATCAGCTGCAGTAGCCAGCCGTTGCCTGTTGTGATTAAACCGGGGACTGGGAGCGTAGTAAAAGTTTGTATTATAGCCCCACCGCAGTTTGCCTGCTTCTCCACGTTTACTGGTAATCAATATTACCCCGCCTGCAGCTTTTGGTCCCCATTTAGTCAACGTTTCAGGATCTTTGATCACCTTTACCGATTCTACGTTCGTCATAGGATAATCTGCCGGGAAGCCATCCTGTGGAAAACCATCTATTACTATCAACATACCGGAAGTATTGCCGGCAAAACCACTAACGCCCCTTAACTGTGGTATCAGGCCATTACTGTTAACAGATGTGGTATAATTGAGTTTAATGCCCTGTGCAGCGATGCTGTTCAAATATGCTTCAAAACTGGTATTGGGGGGCAAACTACCATCGTTAAGATCTGCGTTATATTTCCTCCGTAACTCGGCCAATGATGAAACCTGCTTCCCATACAAGGTGCCGCCATTGCCCCAGTCTACCGACGACAACGTAGTTTGTGTTTGACTGGAATTCTGCAGTGTGAGCCCTGGTATGGTTCCCTGCAATACCTGTCCCAGGTTCAGATGACTACGGAACTTCATATCTATTGTATCCGTCCAGGGTATTCTTTTATGGGAGAAGTCCTGGTTGCTGATCTCCACTGTATTGAGGTCCAGGGCTTCTTCTTTCATTGTGATGATCATTTTCTGGTTACCGGTATATTTTACTTCCGTTTTTCCGAAACCAATAATTGTAAACTGCAGTTTATCTCCCTTTTTTCCTTCTATCCCGAAACTCCCGTCCGCTCCGCTCACGGTTACTATTTTTTGTGACCCTTTGTACGAAATATTTGTAACGCTCACTCCAATTAATGGTATACCCGCTGTATTGTTTACACTCCCATATATCAGCGAATCTTCTGTAACAAGCAGTATTTCTTTCGGAACATCAGCAGCTTTTTTCTCCGCCAATGGGTAAATAGTAATGATCCTGTTTTCAATATTGTAAGTAAACGGCCTACCTTCCAGGCATATATCCATTACCTGCGATAGCGGCACATCTTTCACGTCTATAGATATCTTCCCCAGTTTTTGTATCCATTCGTTCCTGTAAATAAAACTGTACCCTGTTTGTTTCCTTATCTCTTTGAACACTATTTCCAGGGGAACATTGCTCCTGCTGATCGTTACATGCTGGGCAGCGCTTTTACTGCCGGCTGCCAATAATGCGATGATGAATAAAATGGTTATCCGTAATGCCGGAAAACAGACGTTACAATAAGCCTTTGGTTGCATAACTCTACATGGTGTTAAACCGGTGGACGGAGCTGTTGTATCTGCATACTTCTCCCATGCAAAAAACTACGAGTGCTTTTCGCTTTTTCAGACCGGTATATTTTGGTTGTTTATTTCAGCACAGTGATCTTACCCATTTGTGCCGGATCTGTACTTGTTTCTACTTTAAAGCGCATACCGCTGTATTCAAGACTCTTTAATATAAAAGCCAGGTTGGTATTCCTATCAATAATACCGGAGAATTGCCCTTCCGGTTTTCTACCCTCATAAATTATTTGCATATTGTACCATCTGCCTATCTGCCGCATTACTGTTTCTATATCCAGGTTATTGAAATTGAACAGTCCTTCCTTCCAGGCGATGATCTCATCTACATCTACATTATTTACTGCGATGCTGCTACCACCCTGCTGTACGGAACCCTGCATACCCGGCCGGAGTATTTTATTATTACTTCCTGCATGCAACCGGATACTGCCTTCCACCAGCGTTGTTTTTACAACAGGTTCATCGCCGTAGGCATTTATGTTGAAAGCAGTTCCTATATCTTCAATTATAATGTTACCGGTTTTAACCCTGAAAGGTTTAGTGGCGTTATGCGCCACTTCAAAATATACTTCTCCGTTAATTTCCACTTCCCTGATTTTGCTTTTAAATGTGACAGGATAACGGATAGAGGATCCTGCATTCAGCCACACTTTAGACCCATCCGGCAATACTAATTTATATTGTCTCGCTGCAGGGGTGGTTAATATATTAAAATCTGATTCCCCTGCGCTCTTATGGTTGGAGCTATATGTCAACTGTCCATGCTGGTTAGTTATCTGCACATTTCCCTGTTGTACAATCTGCTGGTTGCCGGCGCTATCCAACACCACATGGCTGCCATCGGCCAGGGTAAGCACAGCGCCGGTTTTACCAGGTAATGCATCTTTTATAATGGTGGCATGTGCAATTTGCTGTTTTTGTTTTCCTTTCCCGGATTGCCAGAAATAAGCAGCGGTAATTGTTATCAGTGCTACAACAGCGGCGGCTATCCAGCGCCAACGGGGAGCCATACGACGTACCTGCGTTGTTTCTTCTTCCGTATTGATGCCTCCGTTCCTGATTACGGTAATCAGTCGTTCATACATTCTTTTGCTGGCAGCTGTAGGTAATGCCGGAGGGTTCAGGAATTTTTCCGGGACAACTTCACTACGGTCCCTATCCAGTAATTCTCCTGCCAGCGCGGGATGTTGAAGGATATAATCCAGCAATTCCTGCACCTCCTCCCTGCTCAGCTCATCGCGGAGATAACGTTGTAAAAGTTGTTCTATTTGTCCTGAATCAGATTGCATAACATCCCTTTCTTGTGTTCATACGGATATAAAGCATCACCTTTCCGGCGCTTTCACATTCATAAGACTGAAAAAGGGTTACATAGGGGGGGTGAGAAAGAAAAAAAATCAGAGAATTTTTCCGAGAATGATCATTACAAATGCCAGTTCTCCCTTTTTTAACAGGTAATTACGGAGAAAATGGAGGGCTTCTCCCATGTGTTCTTTTACGGTATTGCGCGTTATACCAAGTTCTGCTGCCGCCTCCTCGTAGCTTTTACCCTGTTCCCGGCAAAGCAAAAAAACCCTCCGGCGCTGCGGCGAAAGCGCAGAGATAGCTTCCTGGTAAATACGCTCGTAATAAACAACGCGGTGCTCTTTAAGCTGCTGGTCCTTTTCCTGCAGCTGCGGTTCCAGCCATTGCAACACTTCCTGGCGGAGTTTTTCGTCTTTTGCAATATGCTGCAAAGCATCAATGGCTTTATTATGGCACATCCTGTATATATAACCGGAAAAAGAAGCGGTAATGGTGAGCTGTTCCCGTATTTCCCAGATCTTCATGAATACTTCATGTACCAGGTCCTCCGCTATTTGTGGAGCTTTAACATAATCAAGTATATAAAAATAGATAGCCCGGTGATATTGATCATATAATTCCGTAAATGCAGATTCATCACCCTGTTTCAGCCGATCAACCAGCCCGGGATCATTTTTGTATATTGCTGAGCTACCCATCAAAGTGTATTACTGTGTATAAAGATATTATAAACAGATCATAGGTGTTAGTAACAAAGAGAGATAAAAGTTATCATGACAATCGTCTGCTTCCTAAAGTTAATAAAAAGTTCTATTCTTCATAGTTTCCGGTAAAAAAGGTATCGGGGAAGATTATTTTTGAGCCGGGATATATAAAATCAGGTTACATGATCAGTGGGCTCCACGTCTCACTATTATACCATTTATATTTTACGTTATCAATTTTCCATACAGATACCTGTTGCCGGAAAAGCTGTTTGTGCATTACCTTTGCGACGGTACAAACAAAAAATATGAGTCAATTTTTACATATAAATCTGCCATTAAAGAACAAACTGACATTTACTGCGAACCCTGTAAACGTAGTGCCATTACCGGATGGAGAGATCCTGATGAACTTTGCAAGTCAGCCGCTGATTACAAAGCTCAATGCCAATCTTGAAATTGTTTGGGAGAAAATTATCCAGGGCCGGAATACGAACTATGTAAGCAGCAGGCTATCGGCCTCCACCGATGGCCGCCTCATTGCCATTGCAGGCATAACAGACGTTCGCATTCTCGACGCGGAAGGCGCCAAAGTATTACATACCGTGGAACATGGCTCCTGGGGCTGGTTCCTGGGCGCCGCCTGTTATTTCTCCCGGGATAATAAAACGATCTGGTACGTACTGCCTGGTGATGAAAATAAACCAGACGAGTTGCAGGTAATGGATGCAGCTACTTTTAAAGTGCTGGCTTCTCACCCACTGCTGGAAAGCCAGCAATACACCTATGCCTTTCATGCTACGCCAGATGGTACGATCCTGCTGGAAGCGGCTGCCGGCCAGGAGAAATCCATCCTGATGCAGTTACAGCTAAACAATGGCGTCATCTCCCGGACTACACTTCCCGGGTGCGGGGATATGATCATGGGCAACTTTGCGCCGTCCGGGAAAGAGTTTATTATGGCTCCTCACGACGACGAACCGTTAGCCGTCTATTCCTATCCTGAAATTGTGAGAATAGCAGAACAGGACCAGGAGGCCATTTTCGATGGCAGTAAAGATTTCCCTGCCGCGGAACCGGATAATATTAACTACAGTGTATTCTTTGTAGATGAAAATAACATCCTGGTAGTTTCCCAGTTTGGAAGACTGTTATTGCTTGACAGGAAGAATTTACGTTGCAGGGCAGAGGTAATGCCGGAAGGCATTGAATTTACGGCATATAACCTGGATGGAAATCCTACTACCAACCCGGATTACATCTTTGATTACAGCAGTAATATTATCAATGTAATGATTGTGCATGATAAGCTGTTGCTAACCACCGGTGAGGGTGAGCTGCGCAGTTATGACCTGCCTGTATGATAGAATCCTTCCGGGCAGGTTCAATATCCTGCCCGGAAATTTTGCTATCTATAACGTGGTTTTAGCGCCTGGCTCCGCCAATTTTCCCCGGATCATATCCAATGTATATTGAATCTCCGGATCTTTGCCGGCATGTATATATTGCTGAAATGCGTCAAAGGTCAGTTCTTTGTCGGGCACACAGCCTCTTCCGTTATCCTGCTTAGCCTTCATAAAGTACACTTCGCTCATCGGAACGGTTAACCTGCTCTTTGTTTTAGGCAGCATATAGGTATTGAACCATGCGGCTGTAGTAGATGCTTCACCGCTACCGGTTTCGGCGCCTATCAGCACGCCACGTTTGTTATTCTTCACCAGTGCAGCAAAGTAGGTGGCCGCGCTTACCGTGCCGCCGCTGATCAATACATATACATTGCCCTTAAAATTATTCTTATCGGGCGGGTAGTTGGAAATGGAACCCTCTGTCAACCTTGCATTGCCATAGTAAAACCCTGACGCGCTATCGTAATCGAACCGTTGTTTCAGGAAGTCACCGGTCTGCTTTACTTCCGTTTCTTCCATTTTAGCGCCATAACCATTCAACAGGTGCTGGGGATCATGCATCTCTATGTTCTTTGTGCGGTAATTAAACACATTATCGAATGGGTGTAACGCCACAAAGGAATACAGCAGGGCAGACATATTCGGGTTGCCTCCGCCGTTGGACCGGATATCTATAATAACATTGCTGATATTTCGCTTCTTTACTTCCGCAAAAAAATCGCTCAGCTCTTTATACATAGCATTCTCCTGTAGCATAAATGTAAGCACGGTCAGAATAGCGGTAGATTCTTTATCCAGGTATTCCTTCGTTACATAAGCCCGTTTCAGAAAAGTATTAAAGGGCAGCTCTCCCAGGCTCCGGTTATGGTAACCGGTTTTTGCATCTACTGCCTGCAACTGCACAGTAGCTGGATTTTTAGCGCCGTACGCTTTGTATACCACTTCATAGCTGGTGGCCTCGGGGAATATGAGACTGATGAACAGACCAAGATTTGTGCCGGTGCGATCGGCGCCTGTTCTGATAAAGCCATCGCTGTAAGTGGCGTAGCCGATTTCGCTGAGCAGTTTTGCTGCAGGCATTTTATTAATACTCAGTATCTCTGCACCAAAGGGAATCGTTTCGCCTTTGGCATTAACAATGATCCTGTCTTTAAAAGTGGTAATGGCCAACGGGAAGTGATTAATGCCATAAAACACATCTATCACACGCTCCTCATCATAATCCAGTTTCAGATGCACATCATTGAATAACTGTACCGGGGAATAACGTAAAGCGCTTAACAACGATGGATCTTTATCCAACCGGTTCATCAGGGAATCCATTTTGCGGTTAAACGTAACCGTGTCAGTAAATTTATACGGATTCGGATGCTGTTGCTTCAAGAGTGTAACGGCGTACTTGAAATCATCTTTCAAATCCTGCCTGGTAAACCCGGTAAAAGGTTGTACCTGGGCCATAGCAGCGGTGGAGAGTAGGGACATAACTATCCCTGATGCAAATATTTGCTTCATGCAATTAGAGATTTTAAAGAATAATGATCAGTCCGGCATATAGCCGTAACAGCACAGGTGAATGTTTACATTTTATTGATAAGCGCAATGATCCCTTCATTTTCGATGATCATCATCCCCTGCCGGTCTCCCGTAATGCCTTCCTGTAAAGTGTAGGTGTACCGGGGCACATTTCCTTCCAATACCGTAGGCATAAAGCGGAACTGCACGTTGGGCAGGTCTTTCAGCGATTCCCCTACTTCAATGATATGGGTGGATACGATAAACAGGCAATTGTTGTATTCTGAGAACCCTTTCGTAACTGCCAGGGTACCATCAAAGGCATCTTTCACATTGGTACCTTTAAACAATTCATCGAACATGAGCAGCAGGTGCTCGCCGGTAGCCGCTGCCAGCGCAGCATCTTTTACCCTTACTACTTCCGCATAGAAATGGCTGTATCCCATGGCTATATTGTCGGCTACGTTGATGCTGGAAAAGATGCCTTCCCGCACGGAAAACACCATTTCGGAAGCAGCTACCGGGAACCCGATATGCGCCATGTACATACCGATACCTATAGATTTCATCCAGGTAGATTTCCCTGCCATGTTGGCCCCCGTGAGGAACATAACATTACTGCCCTCCTCCATATGTATATCATTGCCCACTGCTTTTGAAATACAGGGATGCCTGAGATTCCGCGCGTGGAATACATTTTCGTCTTTTTCCACCGCCGTGGCATAACAAAAATACCGCTCCCGCGATACATTACTCACAGCGATGTATACATCTGTTTCTGCAATGAACCGCAACACCTCTTTCATGCCTTCACTGTGCCTGTTGCGTAACAGGAAATCATATTCGGATACCGTTTGGGTTGACATTGGCTTATAAATATCGCTGTCCAGGATCCTCCGGATATCTTTTTGATGCATGATGGCCAGCAAGGCTTCCACACGGTCCTGCAAAGGACTGTTCTCCAGCTTCAGCAACTCCAGCAGCCCAAAACATTTCTTCAGGGTTACGATCGTTGCCTGCAGCTGCAACAGCGTATTTTTGAAACGGCCGTCTTTCGTGAGGCCCGCCAGCAACTTTTGCAGATGCAGATCCACCGTTACTGCCCATTGCGATTTTCCGGCAACAGTGTCAATATATTCCCGCATCAGCGAAACCTGGTCTGTGTCAAAAGGAAATGCAATATTTTTCTCTTCAAAGAACTCAAAAATGGCAACCCGGCGGTTAATAGCGGCAGCATCATTCAACGGATGGGAAAACATCTCATCCATCAGTTTCTCCCCGATCCGCGTTCTCACTTTATTGAATAAAAAATATACGGATCCCTGCCGGAATTTTCCCATGAGGTTCAGTTCCCCTACTGATTGGCGATCTATTTTAAAACTCATAATTGCTTATTTAACCTTTTTCCACCTTTGTTTCCCTGCTTTAGAATATCGAGTATACCTTCGTTGTTGATAATGATCATACCATGCTTATCGTCGGTAACGCCTTCCTGCAGGGTATATGTGTATTCAGGCATTGCACCTCTCATCACAGTGGGAAGAAAATAAAACGCGGCGCTTTCCTTTTTCCTCAACTCGTCTGCCGCCTCGATAATATGGGAGGAGATAATAAACTTACTGTCCTTCCGGTTGGTAAACGCGTTACAAACTGCCACGGTTCCTTCCAGTGCATCCTTCACATTGGTGCCCCGGAATAATTCATCAAACAATACGAACAGTGATTTTCCTTCACTGAGCTCCTGTCCTATTTTCTTCACCCGCAACACTTCTGCGTAGAAATGACTGGCCCCGATGCCCAGGTTATCAGGCAGGTTGATCGTTGTATATACACCGTCCATCACTGAAAACTCCATGGAGGCCGCAGCTACCGGGAAACCCATATGCGCAATGTAAACAGCGGTACTGAAGGAACGCAGGAAGGTGGACTTACCTGCCATATTGGCCCCCGTAAGGAAAACCAGGTTACAGGAAGGCGTCATATGCAAATTGTTGGTAACCGCGTTTTTTAAAAGCGGATGATATACACCATCCACTTTTAAAATACCGGTCCCTTTCGGGTGCACCACAGGAAATACCATGTTATGTTTAATGGTCACCTGCGCTACCGACACATACACATCGATATGATAAATAAAATGCAGTAGTTGCAGCACTTTCTGTTTCTCCTTATTACGGATCAACACATCAAAAGCCGTAACAGCGGCAAATGAGATCCTGGCATTCGGTTTTTCATTAAACACGGGAATAAAAGCCGGATCATTCAACACCGCTACAGCCGCCAGCCGTTCTTCCTCCAACTCTTTCACTTTTGCCATTTCCACGGACTCCAGGTACTGCCTGAGCGTATGGAAAAGATCTATTACAGCAATAATCCCATTCTGTACTTCCTTTTCGCTGAGCGCCACTTTTGCCCCGCCATCGGGATTATCAACAAATGAGATGTATTTTTCCGCCTGGTCCAGCATAGCGCCATCGAAAGGAAAGGTGGCTTTCATTTTCACAAAAGCAGCAATGGTATTGATCCGTTTGATGATGGCTTCCCTGTTGTTCAGTGGTTTCCTGAACATGGCTTCCATAATGGTTTGCCCGCCACGGGTAAACGAATGATTATAAATATCGTAAATACCGGGTGTGTCTGCCTTCGAAAACAAGCGCAGATCATCCATCGTCTGCATATCTGTCTGCAAATACATAATTATACTTTTTATAAAACAATTATTTGCGTTTCCTTCGTATCAGTATCACAATACCTGCCACCAGGATTAGCGCGGGTATAATATATTGAAGCACCATCTTCAATGTTTGGGCAGGGGCCTTTCTGATCGTGAGCCATATATCCGTAGGCACCCTGAAATTGTGATAAACCGGGAATTTGTTATCTACCGTATAACTATAAAACGCATTGCCATAGTCCTTCCCGTTACCTCTGATCGTCGACATCATGTCTGCATCGCTGGATACAATGATCTTCTGCAATTTACTGCCCATCTTCCGGGTAAGCTGCAGACCCACCGCATATGGCGCTTCCTTCCTGTAATCCCCTTCCGCGGCATTGAAAACGGGCGCTGCGGAGTCCACTACCAACACGCCTCTTTCCACCCAGGTTTTTTCATTGTTCTGTAAAGTAGTGATCTGCTCTACCTTAAATCCTGTGGTATCAGAATAACTTAATACACTGGCGCCGGCGATACTGGTGTAGCAGGCATTGAGGATACCATTCCTGAGATAGAAAAAGGGTTCTTCATCAGCCATATCCGTCCCCTTCTTTGAAATTAACCCGGCAAACTTATGCGGCAAATCCTGTGGGTTCACCTGAACAATGGTGCCTTCATCTGCATTTACCCCGATATGATTAAGAATGGGATTCATTATAAACTGTTTGCCCGGTTCGGAATAGAACATAGCGTTTCCTCCCCTGTCGATATACTGTTTAACGCTGTCAATAATAGCCTTATCCAATATCGTTTTCGGATCGGAGATCACCAGCACATCCCCGGGTTTAAACGCGCCGGAGCTAATGAACGGAATGGTATCGAAATTCAATCCCATATTGATCAGCGCTGCCCTGGATGATTTATTCACGGCATGGTTGCCATACTCCCGTTCACCTATCTTAAGGGGCGAGCGCTCATAATGCCCTGTAAGAAATTTAAATGTTGGCGTTGTATCATTCACTAAACGCAAAAGGCTACCGGAAACATGCTTTTCATCCGGGAAAACAATAGGATCCTGGTAGGTTCTCAGGAACGTTTTTTTCCCTTTATA
>NZ_DATCRD010000202.1:0-3776 GCF_036569185.1 Chitinophaga sp. | reverse complement strand
AGGCAAAATGACGTGATGACGGGGACGGGGCGGCTTCGGTGGCCGGGGTGGTCTTCTTGGCGGCACGCAGCCCGCAACTGCAAACAACAGGAAGGCAGCCAGTACAGGCAATGATTTCTTGCTCATATGAAACCGTTTATGTCAGGTAAGGCAAATCGGGTACCACTTTTGATTGCTCGCCTTCGGCGAGGTAAATTGTCTTGGAGCAGGATTACGCTGATTATACTGATTACCTTGATTTTACTTTTTCGGATTTTATAATGATTTTAAAAGATTCGGGGAGATATAAGCGAATATTTATCCGCTCATATCTCCCCGAATCCTTTAAAATCAAAATGATCAAATCAGCGAAATCAGTATAATCAGTTTAATCCTGAGTCAGACAACATCCGCTTAAAGCATCAGCTGGCGGATGTATTTCACCGGTGCGCTGCCATAGCTAAGGAATTTTTCGTTAAATGCTTTCAGGCTGTAATCCTTGCCCTGCTTTTGTTTGTAGGCTTCGCGCAAATCGATGATCTCTTTGTAACCGGTGAAGTAGCTGGTGAGCTGCACGCTGGTTACGCTTACCCTTTTCCATTTGCCTTCTGCTTCTGCGGCCTGTTGGAAGGCTTCTTTGGTAAGCAAATGAATGGCATCTTCCTTACTCATATCTTTCACATGCACGCTGTAATCCAGGATGGTGTTACATACAGTACGCAGGTTCCATTTGTACCACATCAGCCACATTTCAGGCGCGTTGTTGCCATAACCGTTTTCCAGCATCATCTGCTCGGTGTACACGGCCCATCCTTCGATCATAGCTCCATTGCTCATGAGCGACTTAATCAGGCTGGGTGATTGATTGGCATATACCAGCTGTGTATAATGGCCGGGGATGGCCTCATGGATATCCAGGATCTGGAGGATATAATGATTGTATTCACGCAGGTAACTTTCTGCTCTGTCTTTTGGCCAGCCTTCCAGGCTGCCTACGTTGTAGTAAGTGTTACCACCTTTGTCGTAAGGGCCGGGCGCACTGATAGACGCGCCTGCCACACCTGCCATATAAGCCGGTTCCTTGCGCACCACCAGCGGTTTGGACGGATCAATGTACAACAGGTCTTTTTCTTTGATAAATGCAATAAGCGCAGGCAATTGTTTTTCTATGGCCGACTGGAATTCTTCCGGTTTCACATGCTGCACGGAAAGTGTATCTATCATGCGGCCTACCAGTTCCAGGGAATCAGCAGGCATAGGAGTATTACCAAAATATTTGGGCCACAACTGCCGGCTGATCTTTGTCATTTCGCCATGCACAAACGCTTTGCGCGCAATTGCTGAATCGTAGATCTGCCCGGCGGTAAAGGAAGATTGTATATCGTATTTGAATTTCTGATCGTACAGCGCTTTACCTAAACGGAAGCTGCGCGGATGTTCCGGTTTCAGTGTTTTCAGCCAGGCGGCATAGTCGCGGATTGCTTTGGTAGCCGTTTTCGCGCTGGCCAGCATGGCGGCCTGCTCTGCTGCCGGAATACTGGTTTTCTTCAGGGAATCAGCAAAGTCTTTTTCAAATACCGACAGGCCGCCGTTGTTCTGGTCTATAGCCAGGGAAGTAAGCTCCGGTACCGGATCCTTGATCTGTTTTTTAGCGGCTTCATAATAAGCCGGGATATTTCGCAACCTGCTGCCAAAGCTGCGCAGCCTTGTTTCCAGGGGAGCGTAGTTTTCATTCAGGATAAAGGCAAACGTGTTACTTACGTTAAAGGAAGATGGATCCCATTCGCTGCTCCTCTGTTCCTTAATACTCCATTGTACGGATTCGAGGTAATTCTGTATCAGCTGGTAGTCAATTTTATTGGCATCGCTCAATGAGGCCAGGTTGTACGACTTCAGTGAATCCAGCTGTTGCCGGGCAAATGTGAGACGCGCTGCAGTTGCTGCGCTGTCGGGTATTACCAGCACGGAATCGTATTTATGATAACCCACACCGGTAGCCCAGTCGGGGTTCTCTTTCCAGAGGGCGTCAATAAAATGTTCCTGGTATTTACTGAAGGCGTTGTTCAGCGTACTGTCGGTACTACTGGTTGCAGTATTGCTGCTGCCGCTGTTGCAGGCTGCAAATGCAGCGGCGGCAGTAGCGCAAAGAAGGAGTCTTTTCATCGCAGAAGGATTATTGTTGTTTTTTCAAAAGCCTGTGTAATATACTATTTAATTATTTTCTTTATTTTTGCGACTCATTGATTAAAACTGCAAACACTTGCGCCATGTAATCTCACAGGCATATTAACTTATTCCTTTCGCCGTTCCTTCCCGGAACAGGCCTGTGAAACTATTGTTTAATTTAAACCCTGAAAACATGGCAATTTCTCAGAAATATGGCCGTACCTGGCATTATCCGTTTTCACCCGGTACTACAAGCGATGACCGTATACAGCATGAATACTGGCATTCGCTGCAGCAGATCCCGGTGCTGATCCATACGGAGAAACTGGACGGTGAAAATAATTGCTTATCCCGCTACGGGGTATTTGCGCGCTCACATGCAGCGCCCACTACATCTCCGTGGACGGAAAGCATACGCCGCTACTGGCAAAGTATAAAGAATGACCTGGGGGATCTTGAGATCTTTCTTGAGAATCTCTACGCCGTGCATTCTATTGAATATTATAACCTGGATCATCACTTTTATGTGTTTGGCATCCGGGAGGGCGATCGGTGGCTCAGCTGGGAGGAAACGCAGTTTTACGCTGCCATGCTTGACCTGCCGGTGGTGCCGGAAATCAAGCGTATAACGCCACCGGCTGTACGACATGAATTTGAGCAGGATATGCTTTCGCTGGTGAATGGGCCCGGCGCCTTTGATCCGCATGATGTGCATACCGGCCTGCCGGCTACCATGGAGGGCATCGTATCCCGCAATGCGAGCGGGTACGCTGTGAGCGATTTTGCAGATAATGTGTTTAAGTATGTCCGCAAAGGGCATGTAAAAACAGACCAGCACTGGACCCGTCATTGGCGCCGTGCCAGGTTAAATAACGAAGGAGGTAATTATGTGGCAGCTCAGTGAAAATAAAAACTGGCAATACCTGGAACATACATTTGAATGGGTGCGCGTAATGCGGGAAGTACCGCAGGATGCGAGGCACCATGCAGAAGGTAACGTAGCCGTACATACGCAGATGGTACTGGAAGCGCTGCAGCAATTACCAGGCTATCAAGCATTGACGCCTGCGGACCAGGAGCTGATGTGGGCGGCGGCGTTGCTGCACGATGTGGAGAAATACAGCACTACGGTTATTGAGGCCAGCGGTGCGATCACTTCTGCGGGCCATGCCCGTAAAGGTGAAGCGCGGGCCAGGCAGATCCTCTACCGGGAGGCACCGGCGCCTTTCGTTGTGCGTGAACAGATCGCTAAACTGGTGAGGTATCATGGTCTGCCATTGTGGATCTTTGAAAAGCCCGATCCACAGAAGGCATTGATCACAGCCAGCCTGGAAGTGAATACGCAGCTGCTGGCATTGCTGGCGCGCGCCGATGCGCTGGGCCGTATCTGCACCGACCAGGCAGACCTGCTGTACCGGCTGGAATGCTTCGAGGAACTATGCCGGGAAAACAACTGCTGGGGGCAGCCACGCCCGTTTGCCACCCCGCAGGCCCGCATGGAGTACCTGCTTAAAACAGGAGGTTCGCCGGACTACGTGCCTTTTAAAACGGCGCAAACGCCGGTGATCCTGATGAGCGGGTTGCCGGGGGCAGGGAAGGATACCTATATCCGGCGGCACTATCAGCAACTG
>NZ_DATCRD010000201.1:0-55323 GCF_036569185.1 Chitinophaga sp. | reverse complement strand
AAACCAGCGCCAGCAAAGAAAGCCGCAGCCAAACCGGTGGCAAAGAAAGCCGTACCAGCGAAGAAAGCCGCAGCTAAACCAGTAGCAAAGAAAGCCGTACCAGCGAAGAAAGCCGCTGCTAAACCGGTGGCAAAGAAAGCCGTACCGGCGAAAAAAGCTGCTGCTAAACCGGTAGCAAAGAAAGCCGTACCAGCGAAGAAAGCTGCAGCTAAACCGTTGGCAAAGAAAGCCGTACCAGCAAAGAAGGCCGCTGCCAAACCGGTGGCAAAGAAGGCAGTACCAGCAAAGAAAGCCGCTGCTAAACCGTTAGCAAAGAAAGCGGTACCAGCGAAGAAGGCCGCAGCTAAAAACAAGTCAAAGAAAAAGTAAATAATAAAACACTAGCCAACAGCAATGCATTCATTCAAAGAATTAACAACGCAGTTCAGTCAGCATTTTGAAAAACAACAGTTCCCGGAACAACCCAGTAAATTATATAATGCAGCTTCCCATATCCTGGGAATAAGCGGGAAAAGGATCCGTCCTGTATTATGCCTGATGGGAAATGAATTATTTGACGACCTGCGGACGGATGCATTCGAAGTAGGTAGTGCAATAGAGCTTTTTCATAATTTCACATTGTTGCATGATGATATCATGGATAAAGCGCCCATCCGCCGCGGCAAACCTACTGTTCATACCGTGTATGGGGAGCCGGCAGCTATCCTGGCCGGCGATGTAATGCTTATCTATGTATATGAACGTCTCAATAAAATAGATGCCCATTATAAGCAAAAGATCATTTCCGTATTTAATAAAGCCGCCATTGAGGTGTGTGAAGGGCAGCAGCTTGATATGGACTTTGAAGGCATGGACCCTGAAAAGGTGCAATACGATGACTACGTGCATATGATTGGCCTGAAAACATCTGTGTTGCTGGCGGCCAGCCTGCAACTGGGCGCTATTATTGGTGGCGCCGGGGAAGGTAACCAGCAGCACATTTATTCCTTTGGTAAAAACGTTGGAATTGCCTTCCAGATCCAGGACGACTACCTCGATGCTTTTGGCGACCCCGAAAAATTTGGCAAACAGCAGGGGGGAGATATCCTGGTAAATAAGAAAACATTCCTGCTCCTGAAAGCACTGGAGCTATGCACCCCGGAACAACGGGAGGAGTTGAAAATGCTGCTGAACACATCGCCGGCAGATAAAGTAGAACGTGTACTGGCGTTGTTCCGCAGCTGTAAAGTAGATGAATGGGCAGAAAGGGAAAAGGAACGTTTCCAGCAACTGGCCTTCCAAAGCCTGGATAACGTGGCTGTATTGTCCAGCCGCAAGGAGGCGCTGAAAGAAGTGGCTAACTTCCTCTTAAACCGTCAGCAATAAGGTTCGTATTCAAATTCGCATTATATTCGCGTTTGTCTTATTCAGGATGAAGTGATATGGCTGATTGCATTGATTATTTCTGAAAGATTAATCAGCGCAATCAGCTTTATTATTTTTAAGCAGTAAGACAATCATATTCCTTAAATTTAAAGACAACAAATCTAAACGTAATTCCTTAGCCAATGTCATCAAATTCGCTGTTTCGGAAGAAATCACTTACTGCCATTATCAAAGATGCCAGGGACGGTTTGTCAGATGGCCATGAAACAGGAGGAATGCATAAGGTGTTGAAGGTGAAAGACCTTACCGCTATGGGAATTGCGGCAGTAATCGGGGCCGGTATCTTTTCCACCATTGGGGAGGCGTCTTTCCACGGTGGCCCGGGTGTATCCCTGCTTTTTGTTATTACAGCGGTTACCTGCGGGTTCTCCGCACTCTGCTATGCCGAATTTGCTTCCCGTGTACCGGTATCGGGCAGCGCTTATACCTACTCTTACGTTACTTTCGGGGAACTGGCCGCCTGGGTGATAGGCTGGGCCCTGATCCTGGAATACGCCATTGGTAATATCGCCGTCGCCATCTCCTGGAGCGGATATTTCAATAATCTCCTGAGCGGCATAGGTCTGAGCTTACCCGATTGGCTGGCCAGCAACTACGACAGCGCCACACCGGAGATCATCGCTGCGGCGCCGCATATTGCAGGCATTCCCTTTATTGTAAATCTCCCGGCATTCCTTATCGTGCTGCTGGTCACCTACCTGGCCTATGTAGGCATCCAGGAAAGTAAAAAGAGCGCCAACTTTATGGTGGCCCTTAAGATCCTGGTGATCCTGTTTGTGATCGTAGTGGGCTTTTTTTATGTAAATAAGGCCAATTGGCAGCCTTTTATGCCCAATGGGTTCTCTGGTGTGCTGAAGGGGGTATCGGCCGTATTTTTTGCTTATATTGGCTTTGACGCGGTAAGCACCACGGCGGAAGAATGCGCCAACCCGCAACGGGATCTGCCCAAAGGCATGATCTATTCCCTGATTATCTGTACCGTGTTGTATATCCTTATTTCCTTTGTGCTTACCGGTATGGTGCCGTATTACAATTTGAAGGTAAATGATCCCCTGGCTTACGTTTTTAACGAAGTAAACCTGCCCTGGATCAGCTATCTCATTTCCATCAGTGCGGTGGTGGCCACTACCAGCGTATTGCTGGTATTCCAGATAGGACAGCCGCGCATCTGGATGAGCATGAGCCGCGATGGCCTGTTACCAAAGCGTTTCAGCAAAATACACCCCCGGTTCAAAACGCCCTCATTCGCTACTATTATCACAGGTATACTGGTAGGTATCCCGGCGCTGTTCCTGAACCTGACCATCGTTACTGACCTTACCAGTATCGGTACCCTGTTTGCCTTTATCCTGGTTTGCGGAGGGGTGCTCATCCTGCCAAGAGAAGAAAAAGCCACGGTAAAACGGTTTCAGCTGCCTTACATTAACGGGCAGTTCATTGTTCCGGGTATTATAGTGGCGCTTGTTTTCGTATTCCATAAGGAAATTGCCGCCAAACTTTCCCTGGCCGGTGGCTGGGACGTATGGAAGCATAACATTCCCTTCTACATATTCGTGGTGGTAAGCATCGCGCTTGCCTTTTTCTCACTTACCCGCAAACTCTCGCTGATACCCGTTTTAGGCATGCTCAGCTGTTTTTACCTGATGACGGAAATTGCCCTTAAAAACTGGATCGTTTTTTCTGTGTGGCTCACGGTAGGATTAACCATTTATTTCCTCTACAGCTATACCAACAGCAAGCTGGCCACAAAAGCTTAAATCTTCGTAACTTCAGTGTAGCTCTTTGATCCTAAAATTTATATTTTATGAACATGCTACAACGGGTTGAACACTGGGGTGATACACATCACCCGAATTGGCTGAGCGTGGTCCGCATTCTGCTGGGGCTATTTCTCATGTACGTTGGTGTGCGGTTTGTACAGGACCGCGATGCACTGATTTCCATGATTAACCAGAACCCCACTTTGGCCACCCTGTCCATATTCCTGGGACATTATGTTGTATTTGCGCACACGGTAGGAGGGTTGTTCATCGCTATGGGACTGCTTACCAGGTTCTCTGTGCTGGTGAATATCCCCGTATTGCTGGGTGCTGTATTTTTTGTTCATTCTCCAACAGGGCTGTTTACCGTGTACCCGGTAATGGGTATCTCCTTACTGGTATTGTTCCTGTTGATATTCTTCCTGATTGAAGGCAGCGGCCGTATTTCAGTGGATGAATATATGCGCCGGCACCCCGAAAAGGCCCGGTCAAGGAAATACGCAGATTAGCTATTCTTCATATAGCCGTGCAGGTGAGTGTTACCATTTTAATTTTAATGGCAATGGGACCTCGTGTTTGCTGTGGATCGCCTTCGGCGATGCGGATTTTGTCTGACTCAGGATTATGTTGATTATAATGATTTCGTGGAGTTTTTCTTTTGGATTTTTAAAGGATCCGGGGAGATAGAGGCGGGTATGTCCCTCCAATAATTTATTTTTGCAGTTGAAGAATGCAATTATGAAATACCAAAAAGGCGACAACATCTTGTTGTTGAGTTCAAAAGAAGAAGGAACGGTTGTTGACATTGTGAATGATAATATGGTGATGATAGAGGTGAAAGGAACGTCTTTCCCGGTATACCTGGATCAGATCGACTTTCCCTATTTCCACCGGTTTACCCAGCAGAAACTGGTCAAAGAAAAGCCTAAACTGATCCCCGGGGATGAGATCAAAGTAGACAGGAGGAAGTATGAAGTGTTTAAAACAGATAAAGGGATGTTCCTGTCTGTTTTACCGGTATACCAGATGGATGGATATGATGAAACAGTGAAGCTGATGAAGTTTAACCTGTTCAATGATACCCCGCACACCATGCGCTTCTATTTCCAGATATGGCTGAATAACCAGCTGGACCTGGAGATCAAGAATGAAATACATCCATATAATCATTTCTATCTTGCAGATCTCCTCTTTGAATCGCTCAATGACAACCCGCGGTTTGAGTTCACTTTTTTCCTGAAGGAACCACAACCAAAGCTGGCTGCTTCTGTTAAGAAAACCTGGAAGATCAAGCCCAAACAAATGTTTATACAGCTGGAGGAACTGCGTACCAAAGCAGAAGCCACCATTACTTACCCACTGTTTGATAAATTTCCGGAGAAGGCGCCCGAACCGCCTGCACCTGTGGAGCAGACGAAAAAGAAGGCACCTGTTACCACGATAGGATCCGGCAATTTTGCCAGCCTGTTAAGCAAGATACAACTGCAGCCGGAAACTTCCCTGGAACCCAAACACGAAGTGGACCTGCATATTGAGGCGCTGGAGAAGAACTGGAAAGGGCTGAGCAATATTGCTATACTGGCTATACAGCTGAACGCTTTCCAGCGTTACCTGGAGCTGGCCATCAGTCACCACCAGCATAACCTGATTGTGATTCACGGAGTGGGAAAAGGCAAGCTCAAAGATGAGATCCACCAGATCCTCCGGCAAACGCCTGAAGTGGCCACCTTTGTGAATCAATACCACGCCAAATACGGCTATGGCGCCACCGAAATAACGTTTAGGTAATATTTTCATTACCTTCGCGCTTCAACTACAAACCGTGCTATCGTTCCGCTGACTTGTGCAACGGGAAGGAAAGTCCGGACAGCGCAGAGCAACGCACCACCTAACGGGTGGGGCCCGGTGCAAACCGGGTACAGCCAGTGCCACAGAAAATAACCGTCTGCCATGCAGATAAGGGTGAAAATGTGGGGTAAGAGCCCACGGTGCAGGCAGGTAACTGTTTGTGCGGGTAAACCTTGCGTGCTGAAATGCCATGTATACGGTCGTTTGAGGGCTGCTCGCCCGATGACCGAGGGTAGGCAGATACAGGCAACGTGCGAACGTTGCCGCAGATAAATGATAGCAGCCTGTCCCGGCTTGCCGGGGCAGGAACAGAATCCGGCTTACAGGTTTGTAGTTTTTTTCTTCTCTCTTTTTTGATATGCTAAAATATCCTGTTAACTTCCCGTATTATATTTAATCTCTATTTTATGAATCAGAAAGACGAACGAACCTGGGCAGCCCTTGTACACCTGGGAGGAATTATCGGGATGCTTATACTTCCTACTGTTGGTAATATTATCGGGGTACTGGTCTTTTGGCTGATCAAAAAAAATGAATCCACTTTTGTAGACAGCCAGGGAAAAGAAGCTATCAATTTCCAGATCACGCTGAGCATTGCCGCGGTAATTGTAAACCTGATCAATAATATCGCCACCGGTTTCTGGTCGATCACCAGTTTCTGGCGCCATACCAGGGGAGAGTTTTATAATGCCTGGGGCTGGACAAACCTGCTAGGCGTATTATGGCTGCTGAACGTTATTTTCAGCATCATTGCGGCCGTAAAAGCCAGTAACGGCCAGTCTTACAGGTATCCGCTGAGTGTGCGCCTTGTAAAATAATAGTGTATAAAAGCGAGCGGGAATTTTATCTTTCTGAAAGATAAAATTCCCGCTCGCTTTTTATGGATGTTGAAGGATTCAGTTCTTCCTGATGGCCTTCACTTTTGATTTGTGTTGTTTTTTGCCCTTTACATTTTCACCTTTGATGGTAGCCGCCAGCTTTAATGCCTCGTAAGCGTTTACCATTCCACCTGTCACCGAAAGATCTGCAAAATTTACTTTCTCGCCGGAACTACCTGGTTTATTTACCTCTGTAGTCCCGTCTGGCAGCGGTGTAGCGCTTTTTTCAAGTACATATTTCAGTTGTTTGGCGCTAAGCTCAGGATAGTAAGAGAGCACCAGCGCTGCAACACCGGCTACCACCGGGCTGGCCATACTGGTTCCGCTGGCGCTGCCGTATTTGTTACCGCCGGGAATGGTAGAATAGATCTGTACACCCGGTGCAAATAGATCCACGGTTTTCTTGCCGTAGTTGGAGAAAGGAGCTACTTTATCGTTACCAAGACCCGTATTGCTGGCGCCTACCGTGATCACATTGGTGGCTATTGTGCCATCAAGATAGTTGGGGTTAGGGTAGTTGGCAACAGAATCGTTATTGCTGCCATCGTTACCGGCTGCATGTACCAGTAACACGCCTTTCTCTTCGGCATATTTAAAGGCGGCATCTACCCAGTCTTTATGCGGGGAAAACGGTTTACCAAAGCTCATATTGATGATCTGTGCGCCGTTATCTACCGCATAGCGAATGGCCAAAGCCACATCTTTATCCCTTTCATCTCCATCAGGAACGGCTTTCACAGCCATTATGCGCACGTTATCGGCCACGCCGTCCATACCAACGCCGTTGTTCCTGGCTGCGGCAATAATGCCGGAAACGTGCGTGCCATGGAACCCAAAGGTGCCCATTACATCATTGTTACCGTATTTATTATCGTTGATATCATCGAGGTTGTCGCCCACAATCCTTTCCCTGTTGGCGTTTGGCGCTACTTCGGTGCTTTCTGCCTTACGCTTCAGTTCATTCATGTATTCATCAAATTCCATTTTGAACTCGCCGAAAGTAGCAGGTTCATCACCGGCGCTTTTCAGCAAACGGCTCATGAAATTGCGTGCCAGCAGTACATCCTGGTTGGTAGTTTGAATACTGTCCAGTTGCCCTACATTGAAATCATCCTTACCGAGATAGTTCTTCAGGATGGTTTCACATTTTTTTACGTTTTCCTGGAGCTTCGACATGCTTTTATACTGCATCTTAAACTGGGAATTAGGCTTCTCAATTTTTGCCTGCAGCTGTTGCCAGATGGCATATTCCTTTGAATCTTTGGCCAATGCGGAATCAGGGTTGCCATAAAGGCTTTTATACCGGTAGTATTCGCGGGCAGCTTCTTCAGAATCTTCTTTCAGGCTGCTGCCGTCTTTACCACCCAGGAAGTTCCAGCCGTGAATATCGTCCACATACCCGTTCCGGTCGTCATCCTTGCCATTACCGGGAATTTCGCGGGTGTTCGTCCACAAAATGCTTTTCAGATCCTCATGAGTAGTGTCAATACCTGAGTCGATCACCGCCACAATAACGGGGGTGCTTTTCTTCCCTTTTAACAATTCCTTGTAGGCTTTTTCTGTCGACGTACCATAAACACTATCGGTGTTGTAACTGAGCAACTGCCAGTTTTTAGGTATCTGGGGTTTACTTTGCGCTTCAGTATTTGTTGTAAATGCAGTCACCAATGCAACACACCCTGCCAGGACTGCAACCTCTCGGCTTAACAATTTCATGTTCAATAATTTTCCCTATAAAAAACAACTAAAAATATCATGATGATAAGATTAAAGGTATAGAAAAAGCGGTATAACATTAAATATTAATGATAAACGCGCTATTTGTTGGTTGATTGGGAGATTGGAGGGGGTTTCTGATCATTGCCTTATCAGCCGGTGGCCAGCCCGTCCATAGGCGATCTTATCCTGATTTGCTTGCTGGCCATAGCCGGTAACCACCTGTCACAATCCCTTTTACAATTGTTACGGACTGTCTTAACTTCAACCTGTTCTTATTCCTCATACCCCTCATCTGCCAGATCTACGTTCGGGATTTTTACAGGTATCGTATTTCATTTACTTAAATCTACCCATCATGTTAAAAGCTGTTCTCATGGCCACTTTGCTGGCTACCGGCACTCCTGCGTCTGCTACGGAACCGGAAGTAACCACCCTTATTTTTGTGAATGCCGCGGAAGTGGAAGCATCTCCGTCTGCAGATCCCGGTCTTAGCGCTACAGGACAGGAACAAGCCTCCCAGCTGGCGTCTTCATTGGAAGGAATGGATATCTCCGCCATCTATACCACTTACCTGAACCGTTCTGTACAAACGGTGACTCCGCTCTCAAAAGCACGCCAGCAGCAGCTGGACTATTTCCGTTTAAACGGTGATCCGGACCAGACCATGGCTGTTATTAAAGACATGATAAAGAAAAATAAGGGCAAAACCATTGTCATTTGCAGTGTTCCCGAAAATATTACTGCAATGTTGCAGCATGCGGGCGTGAGGGGGAAAACCATGAAAACACTGTATGATAAAGGATGTGGGCAGGTTTTAGTGGTAAAGCACAGTGGCGGTGGCGCGGCAGTAGCACAAAAGTTGAATATGAATATTCAAAAAAAAGTCTAATATTTATATCCGGAAAAGTTATTGATGGCTTCCCGCCATTGCTGACTTTTCTCATAAGCATGGTTTCCGTTTAACGAAAAGCGGGGTTCTCTAACCTCGCTACTATTTTTAAAAACCATGCAGCCATCGGTGTATGTAGAGAAAGGTAACAAAGGTTACCGGGAATATTTCAACCTAGTTATTTTATCAACCGCTTTTAAAAATCTGATCGGGTAGCGTCTCCTGTCACGAAAATTAAAAGCTCCGGGGCAAGCGCCTCGGAGCTGGATAATCCACAAAAATTTACTGTAGAAATATATTGTTTCCGGCTATCGCTTTTGTTATGAAAGAGATAGCCGGTTGATTTGTGCTAGAGATCAAATTTGATACCCTGGGCCAGTGGAAGGCTATTGGAATAATTGATGGTATTGGTTTGCCGGCGCATATAAGCTCTCCACGCATCGGAGCCGCTTTCACGGCCACCGCCTGTTTCCTTTTCGCCCCCGAAAGCGCCGCCTATTTCGGCGCCGGAAGTGCCGATGTTTACATTGGCAATACCACAGTCGGATCCTGCATTGGAAAGGAACTGTTCTGCCTCCCGGAGGTTCAGCGTCATGATGGCGGAGGATAGCCCCTGCGGCACATCATTCTGCATGGCAATGGCTTCGGCCAGGGTGGCGTATTTCATAACATACAGGATAGGCGCAAAGGTTTCGTGCTGTACAATGGAGTAGGTGTTTTCCACTGCTGCAATGCAAGGCTTTACATAGCATCCTGATTCGTAACCCGGACCTGATAATACGCCCCCTTCCACCAGGAAGGAACCGCCCTGTTGCTTTACCTGCTCAATTGCGCTGAGATAAGCATCTACAGCCGCTTTATCGATCAGCGGGCCTACGTGGTTATGTTCATCCAGCGGATTACCGATACGCAGTTGCGCGTATGCTTTTACCAGCCGCGCTGTAAAGACATCGTACACGCTTTCGTGGATGATCAGCCTGCGGGTGGAAGTGCAGCGCTGCCCGGCGGTGCCTACAGCGCCAAATACGGCCCCTATAAGCGACATATCAAGATCGGCATCCTGGGAGATGATAATGGCATTATTGCCGCCCAGCTCAAGCAGGGAGCGCCCCAAGCGCTCGCCAACAGCCGCGCCTACGGCTTTACCCATCCGGGTGGAACCGGTGGCAGATACCAGCGGGATACGCTTGTCGTGCGACATCCATTCACCGGCGTCCCTGTTGCCGGTCACCAGGCAGCAAACCCCTTCCGGCACCTTGTTCGCGGCAAATACATTGGCTACAATATGCTGGCAGGCCAGTGCGGTAACAGGTGTTTTTTCAGAAGGCTTCCAGATACATACATTTCCGCAAACCCATGCCAGCATGGAGTTCCAGCTCCAAACCGCAACCGGGAAATTGAAAGCGGAAATAATACCGGTGATGCCAAGCGGATGCCATTGCTCATACATCCGGTGCCCGGGGCGCTCGGAGTGCATGGTTAACCCATGCAGTTGCCTCGATAGTCCCACGGCAAAGTCGCAGATATCGATCATTTCCTGTACTTCCCCATATCCTTCCTGCAGGCTTTTTCCCATTTCATAGGATACGAGCTTGCCCAGGTTTGTTTTATGTTCACGGAGCGCAACCCCGATCTGCCGTACTATTTCACCTCTTTTGGGAGCCGGCCAGGCACGCCATTCTTTGAAGGCTTCCTGTGCAATGGCCACCACCTGGTCATAATCTTCCCGGCTGGCGCTTTTAACCGTAATAATCTTTTTATTATTTACCGGTGAAACCGAGCTGATCTCTTCCCCGTGAGCCGGCAACCAGTGCGTTCCCGTGCTGATGCCACTTTGCGCCGCGGTGATGCCAAATGCTTTTAAGATATCTTCCATTGTTGGTGTATTAAGGACTAAAATTAGGAACTTTTTTTTGTTTGGGCGGAGTAGGTGCTTTCGAAGATCTTATCGGCGTTGCCGGCTTCAAACCCTTCCCGCCGGTGTTCCCGTCGTATTTCGCCTGCCGGCAGATGTGCAAATGCAGGCAGTACTTTTCTTTCGGCAAATTCCACATATGAACCGGCAATGGCGTATTCTTCGCCGCCGGCAAAGGTGGCAGTGATCATTCCCGCTACAGTGGCGCTTTGCAGCAGGTTGCCGTCGGGGCTTGTTTTTATTTTACCTCCTGCATCATTGAGATGAAATCCATGTTGTTCCAGGAAACGGTTGAAATCAGCCACTGTATTATATCCTGCCGGAAGGTTATGTACGCTTACGGTGAAGTGATTGAGATAATAACGGTTATAGATCACCCATGCAGCATATTCACTTTCTGCAGCCAGTACCTTGTAATCCGCCAGGGTAGGGGTTTGCCACAGGGCGCTGTGAAGGAAGGTATCTACGGCTTTGCTATCGTCCAGGTTCAGTGCATTCACAGGATCGCTTGTTACTTCATCTGTATAGCGGTGAATGATGGCCTGTGCAGCGCTGCTCAGATCGGCTACACGCAGCTCGCTGATGAAGATGCGGGGATATTGCGGCTCGGGAGGAGCATACCACCACGCATCCAGTTTTTTGGCAGGGAAGTGATAGGGGTCCATTTTCGTATAGCCGTAATGGAGAAATATTTTCTCGAGCGACTGCACCCCCAGCTGTGGTACGCCCATGGTACGAAAGGCGATGTGATCATTTTCAATATCATCTGCGCTGGCAATAATGCCTTCCTTTACCATGGCGGCAATAACAGCTCCAACATCCGGAACCCTTTGCTGATAGCGTTCCATCAGCCCGTTTAAAACATCTTTTAACATGACATACAGCTTTTAGGGCTAGTTATAATATACCGCAAAGCGGTTGTTGATCAGGTCATCGAATACCACATCTTCCTGGCGTACAAAGCCATTGGCAGGCAGCATTCCTTTGGCGTGCAGGTCTATTACCGCACAGGCAGCGCCGGCGGTGGTAAGCTGAATGGCTGTAAAGTCCCTGCCTCCAACTGCCTGGTTATAGATCTTGCGGGAATAAGACCGTTGCACAGAGCGGCCGTTCACCATCCCGGAAACAGATACAAAAACCAATACTACGTCTTGCGGGGTGAAAGGTATGCTATCTTCCATTATCTCCTTTAGTATTTCTCTCTTTTTATTGAGCTTCAGTTCATTGAGAAGGATCTTCATCAGCTGGCAATGACCTGGATAACGTACGGTTTTATAATCGAGGTTATACACTTTACGGTCCAGTATTTCGGCCAGCGCGCCAAGTCCGCCGGAAGTATTAAATGCCTCATATTCCACGCCGTCGAGTGCAAAGCGCTCATAGCCTTCCATAGGCATTACTTCTTTGCGTTCGCCTTCATGAATGGCATCGCAGGGGTTGCAGTATTCATTGATCAGCCCATCCGTGCTCCAGGTAAGATTGTACATAAGGCTGTTGGTAGGAAACTGGGGCAGGGCGCCTACACGGAGGCGAACGGCATCCAGCGAATCAAACTGTTTGGCAATATCATGAGCGGCAATGCTGATGAAACCCGGGGCCAGTCCGCATTGCGGCATGAAGCTTACATTTGCTTCCGCAGCTATTCCGCGGATCGCATTGGTAGTGGCCACATCTTCCGTCAGATCAAAATAGTGGGTGTTGGTTTTGGCCGCTGCTGTGGCAATTTTTACATTCAGGAAAAAAGGGCAGGCGCTGAGCACCATGTCCTGCTCCTGTAACGCCTGCTGAAGAGAGTTGGCATTGTTTACATCCAGTATCGTTTTGCGGATGCGGGCGTCTGTACACTTTTGCAGCAGGGCATTGTTGCTGTCGGCCAGCGTTACTTCATAGTCGCCGGACTGTTGCAGTAAAAAAGCAGCAGTTTCGCCGATCTTGCCGGCGCCGATAATCATTACACGTTTCATAATCTGTTTGGAATTATAGTGAAGCGGGAGAATTTTTATATCTCCCGGGTAAATGAAAACAAATGACGTTTCCCCTAACTACGTATATACGTCACTGTTATACATGAATAAATGTACTTGCAGATTGGCTGAAACAGACCAATGCAAATCACCTGTCATGATGAATGCCAGTATTGCGGATACAATAGTTTTACAAGCCGCTGTGCGGCTTTACAGGAAAGATATAAAAGAGGAAGTGCTACCTATGGCACATGGGAGCAGGTGCTCCGCAGATAGGAGAGTAGAGAAAGCTGTATGTTTAACAGGTAGTTCATCAACTTATAAAGTGCGAAGCGAATATAGGGAATTTATATTAAATGCAAATGACGAATTTGCAGAGAGATAAAAGATCTCTTTACAAATCCGTCATGCTTATTTCTTCAATCAGTATTGTTCGTTTTCATTCGGGAAATCTTTGGACTTTACATCATGGATGTAGGCCTGGGTGGCGCCAAAGATCTCGCTGTAAAGGTCGAGGTAACGACGGAGGAAACGTGGTTTGAACTCCTTATTAATACCGAGCATGTCATGCATCACCAGCACCTGGCCATCTACATACCTGCCGGCGCCGATGCCGATGATAGGAATTTCCACCGTTTCTGCCACTACTTTGGCCAAGGCAGCAGGAATTTTTTCCAGCACAATGGCAAAGCATCCGGCTTCCTGCAGCAGTTTTGCATCGTTGATCAGTTTATTGGCTTCGGCTTCTTCGGTGGCGCGTACCGCGTAGGTGCCGAATTTATAGATGGATTGCGGCGTGAGGCCCAGATGGCCCATTACCGGAACGCCGGCGGAGATAATACGTTTTACGGATTCAATGATTTCTTCGCCGCCTTCAATTTTAATTCCATGGGCGCCGGTTTCCTTCATGATACGGATGGCAGATCCCAGTGCTTCCTTGGAGTTGCCCTGGTAGGAACCAAAGGGCAGGTCTACCACTGCGAAGCAGCGTTTAATGGCCCTTACTACTGAAGCAGCATGATAGATCATCTGGTCCAGTGTAATAGGCAGCGTGGTTTCATGACCGGCCATTACATTGGATGCAGAATCTCCTACCAGCAGGATATCAATGCCGGCATCATCAAAAATGCGGGCCATGGAATAATCATACGCAGTAAGCATGGAGATCTTTTCCCCGTCTACTTTCATCTTCTGCAGTATATGCGTAGTGACACGCTTTATTTCTTTATTCACAGACATAAGCAGTGAGCATTTAGCATTTAGCTGTTAGCAATAACCGCAAAGGTGGTAATATAAAAAGATAAAAGGAAATGTTTTTTATGTACGGCCAGGGATCAGGAACTGACGGCGATCTCCTCGTAAAGGGCATGAATAAGACCATCTGCCAGCCCTATCTTCGGTACATAAATTTCCGGCGTATCAGCCCAGCGCATAATGTTCACATAGATCTGCAGTGCAGGAACGATAACATCGGCCCGGTCTTCCCGCAGATTATACAGGTGAATACGTTCTTCCACGGTGAATGCGCTGAATTCCTTGTAATAATCTTTCAACGTATCCAGTGAAAGGGGCTTGCCTTCTTTTCTTTTGGAGAGGGAGAATATTTTATTGATGTTGCCACCGGAACCAATGGCGGTTACGGCGCCTATGCCTTTGAGCTGTTGTTTCAGGAAATCTTTCAGCTGCTGCCACTGGGCTTCAGTCACCTGTTGCTGCAGCAGGCGGATAGTGCCTATGTTGAAGGATTCCTTAAAAACCTGTTTGCCGGCGCTGAAAAGGGTGATCTCAGTGCTGCCGCCGCCTACGTCGATATAGAGGTACGACTTTGTTTTATCCATGTTTTCAGCCACATGGTTTTCGTAAATGAAAGCAGCTTCTTCCTGGCCGGTAATGATCCGGATGTCGATACCGGTTTGTGCTTTTACCTGCTGGAGTATATCCGTGCCGTTGCTGGCGTCGCGCATGGCGGAGGTAGCGCATGCTTTGAGATATTTTACTTCGTACACATCCAGCAGCAACTTATAGGCCCGGATGGTATCTATCAGGTGCGTCGCCTTTTTATCTGAAATAACCTGGTTGTTAAACACGTCAAAACCCAGTCGCAGCGGTACTCTCACAAGGTTTAGCTTGGTGAAGTCCATTACGCCCGCGCTATTCGGCGATGCTTCAGAGATGAGCAGTCTGGCAGCATTGGAGCCAATATCGATCGCAGCTAATTTCATCTGTCAGTCGTTAGATCAAAGGGCAAAAGTATAACTTTTCAGCGTTAATGGTATTGTTTTTCGTGAAGGTATTTATAGATCTCTATTTGTGTGCGGATCTTTTTATCTCCATCTTTACGGTATTCATTTTTCTGTTCGTTATCCAGTACACGGGCTTTTACATTGCCGCTCAGCTGGATGTTCATTATGTCGATCAGCTCCTGTCGTATAGCCGGGTCCGTTATAGGCGCAGCGGCTTCCACGCGGTGGTCGAGGTTACGGATCATCCAGTCGCAGGAAGCAATGAACACCTTCTCTTGTCCGCCATGATGGAAAATAAATACGCGGGCATGTTCCAGGTATTCATCCACGATACTTACCGCAGTGATGTTCTTTTTCCATTTTTTATTCTCCGTATAGGCGCAACAGATACCCCGGATCACCATTTTTACGTCCACGCCGGCTTTGGCAGCTTCATATAATTTGGCGATCAGGGCGGCATCGGAAAGCGAGTTCATTTTAATAGTGATGGCGGCTTTCTTCTTGTGCTTTGCATTCTTGATCTCCCGGTCGATCAGGCGAAGGAAGGTATCGCGCATGTTAAGCGGGCTAACAGGCAGCGTTTTGCAGCCTTCCAGGATCTTGATATCATGACGCGCGCTTTCCAGGTAGGAAAAGATACGGTTCATATCCGCAATGATGGCCCGGTTGGTGGTAAGCAGGCAGTGATCGCCGTACACCCTTGCCGTTTTTTCGTTGAGGTTACCGGTGCTTATAAAACCGCATTGCAGTGTTTTGGTGCCAATCCTTTTTTTGATCACGCACAATTTGGCATGGACCTTCATATTAGGGATACCCAGCAGTACTTTAACGCCTTCTTCTTCCAGGCGTGATTTCCAGTCGAGATTGGCCGCTTCGTCAAACCGTGCGCGCAATTCCAGCACTACAGTTACCTGTTTTCCGTTACGAACGGCGTTCACCAGTGCGTTTACTATCTTGGAATTACGGGCAAGCCTGTACGCAGTTATTTTTATGGAAGATACATTAGGATCTATGGCGGCTTCCCTCAGCAGGTCGATGATGGTATCGAACGAGTGATAGGGGAAGTGCAGCATTACATCCTGCCGTTGTATAACGTGCATTACGCTGGGCGCATTTACAAACAGCGGATGGGTAAATGTTTTACGGTGTAAATGAGGTGGGAAGATGGATTCCGGGAAATCCATAAAATCTTTAAAGTTATGGATACGGGCTCCCGGGATGAGGTTATCCTTTCCGGAGAGGCCCTGTCTGCGCATCAGGTACTCCAATAACAGCGGATCTATGTCCTTGTCGTATACAAACCTTACCGGCTTACCCTTGCGACGGTCTTTCAGCCCTTTTTCAATCTGGTGGATAAGGCTGTCGGAGATATCGTTATCAATATCCAGTTCCGCATCGCGGGTTACTTTGATAATATGCGCAGTAAATTTATCGTAGCCGAAATAGGAAAAGATGTTGGGAAGACAAAAGCGCACCAGGTCTTCCAGCAGGATAATATCATGTTCTCCGGGTTTGGAGGGCAGGATAATAAAGCGGGGAAGCACCGTGGTGGGTATTTCTATGAGCGCAAATTTTTGTCGTACGGAATTATCCTGGCGGGCCAGTACAATGGCGAGGTAAATAGATTTATCGCGCAGGATAGGGAACTGTTGTATGCTTTCAATCATCAGGGGAATGATGTTGGTGCGTACCTGTTCGTTGAAGTAGTTGAGTACAAATTTCTGTTGCTCGCGGTTAAGTTGTTTTTCGGTCCGCATGAAGATGTGCTGGGCTTCCAGTTCTTCGGCTATATCCTTCCATACCAGGTCAAACTCCCGTTGCTGTTCAATCACACGGGTTTGTATTTCATCCAGTATTTTATCAGGGTTTTCTTCGAGATGCATTTTACCGGCTTTGCCGAAAGACATCATTCGTTTGAGAGTAGCTACCCTCACCCTGAAAAACTCATCGAGGTTGTTGGAGAAGATGCCCAGGAAGCGGATACGCTCATGCAGTGGAACGGTTTTATCTGCTGCTTCCTGTAATACCCTTGCATTAAAAGAGAGCCAGCTGATATCCCTGGCAATCATTTTTTTCTTCTCTGTAAGGCTTTTTTTTGTGGTTGTTTTTTTCTGTACTGTTACTTCGGGCATTGTTATAGTATCAAGGTTCTCACCATTCGGCAAACGCATACGAACTTATTTACATTCAATAAAAATCACATCATCTGAACTACGATGATACAGCTTTCGCTTTAATTGAAGTATTAAATTAAAGTTAAAGAAAAATCGCCTTCGGCGATGAAAATTGTCTTGGAACAAGATTACGCTGATTATACTGATTAGCTGGATTTTATTTTTTGGATTTTAAAAATAATTAATAAAAGATTCGGGGAGATATAAGCGAATGCTATATCTCCCCGAATCCATTAAAATCAATAGGATCAAATCAAATTAATCAATATAATCAGCGTAATCCTGAGTCAGACAAATTCCGCATCGCCGAAGGCGATTTTTTGTTGTAAAGCGGTAACCCCACCAGGCTGATAAAGCCGAGGAGGATCACGAGTACGGTTTGCGCTACCCAGATGATCCAGCCGAAGGCGAAGCCGATGGCCAGGGGGATGCCGTACAGTTCAAGGGATTTTTGTACCAGGGGTTGATAGGCGCCTATACCGCCGGGGGTAACGATCATGCCTACACTACCGATCATCAGTACGGCAAGGGCGGCGCTGATGCCCAGGTGACTGGTTTCTTTCAGGCAGAAGAAACCGATGTATACCTGTGAAAGGTAGCATGACCAGATCAATACGGTATGTAACAGGAACCAGCCCTTCTTTTCCATTTTGCCGATGGAAAGAATTCCTTCCATGATGCCTCTTGCGAGGTTTTTTATGGTGATGGCCACTTTGGACCTGGCAAATTTTTTCAGGAGCCAGAGCAGCAGGAGGATAACGGCGGCGAGTATAATGATGCCGGTGAGCAGCTGTGCGCCGTTGGCCCGGGCTATTTTGTGCGACAATGGTATAAAAATGGATTCATTCACATAAGAGCCGAGAACGTCCAGCTGTGTAAGTACAGTAAGGGCCATGAGCAACAGCAGGCATACCATGTCTACTGCGCGTTCAGCGATCATGGTACCTACCAGTTTATCGGCCGGCACTTTTTCATATTGGGCCAGTATCCCGCAGCGTGTCACTTCCCCCAGGCGGGGTACGGCGAGGTTGGCCAGGTAGCCTACCATTACGGCAAAAAAGGTATTCAGTGTAGAGGGTTGGTGGCCCAGTGGTTTCATGAGCAGTTTCCATCTTACAGCCCTGAACCAGTGACTGGCAATACCGATGGTCATGGTGGGGATCAGCAGCCAGTAGTTGGCCCTGCGGAAGGCGGTATTGATCTGCTCCCATTGTTCTGTAGTAATATCTTTGGTAAAAAGCCAGATCAACAGCACTCCTATGCCGAAAAAGCAAATAAACTTAATGACGTTCTTAAGCATTTTGGGCATGATCCAAAGTTGTTTTAGGGCGTTAATAAAACAGGTACAGTATGGGTTTACAGTTTATTTCCTTCTTTCGGGAAAATGGCAATAGGCGTATATTTTTTTGCTTCTTCAAAATCCATAGTGGCATAGGAAATAATGATCACTATATCACCCGGGGCAACAAGGCGGGCGGCCGGGCCATTCATACAGATTACGCCGGAACCGCGCTTTCCTTTGATCACATAGGTTTCCAGGCGTTCCCCGTTATTTACGTTTAATACCTGCACTTTTTCATACTCGATTAAACCAGCGGCGTCCATAAGGTCTTCGTCAATCGTAATACTTCCAACATATTGCAGATTGGCTTCCGTAACAACTGCGCGGTGAATCTTACACTTTAAAATTTCGATTTGCATAATTATACTGGCTTATCGCTATAGAGCGTTTGCAAAGCTAGGGAAAAAATATGGAAGATCGAACAGGGGATGCAGCAGTAATGCAGTGTTTGCCGCATCCCCCGCGGAGTGAGGTTACAAACTTCCCTGCAGTATCATATTATCGATCAGGCGAACGCCATCCAGCCAGGCGGCAATTGCTACCACTACCGTGGCGTTTCCGGGTGGCTGGTCCAGGGGAACGAGGCTGCCATTTTCCAGCCGGAGGATATCTACGTATTCGGGCTCAAAGCCCTGTTTTTTGAGCGCATCAAAAGCTTCATGGGCGCCTTCCAGGAAGTGAAGGCCCTTTCCGAAATTATCCCTGATATGAATGAGCGCCTGGTAAATGCCTGTGGCTTTTTTCCGGGCAGCGGGAGAGAGGCGTGTATTGCGGCTGCTCATGGCTAAGCCGTCTTTTTCCCTTTCGGTGGGGCATACCACCAGTTTCACGGGGGAGTGGGTTATTTCCAGGAGGCGGCGAATGATCAGGCATTGCTGCAGATCTTTTTGTCCCATAAAAAGCTGGTCCGGTTGCACAATATCCAGTAACTTGTGAACAATGCGGCCCACGCCCTGGAAATGCCCGGGGCGGAATTTGCCTTCAAGAATAGTTTCCAGGTTGCCGAAGTCGTAATGCAGATCACTTTTAAGGCCTTCAGGATACATTTCTTCCACTGATGGTAAAAAAAGAATATCTGTTGATACGTTATTTAATTTCTTTATATCCTCTTCAATAGTAATAGGATATTTTTCAAAATCTTTTGGATCATTAAACTGAGTTGGATTGACAAAGATGCTGCAAACGACCACTTCATTTTCCTGCCTGGCCGCCTGAATAAGTGACAGGTGACCGGCATGGAGCGCTCCCATAGTGGGCACAAAACCAATGCTTTTGTTGCTTTTTCTTACCAGGTCCAGGTGCTTCTTCAGGTCCGCGCTGCGCTTAAATAGATACATAAATCATTGCTTAAAAGGATGTTAAAACTGACAGATTGACCAATATTCCGTAAAAAATCCGTAATTTTGCAAGCCAAATTAAAAATTACTGCATTAATAATCAGCGTTAAATGTCCACAAAGAAAAGAATTCTTTTTATTGCCCAAGAGATGTCGCCGTACCTGGAATTGAGTGATTACGCGGCAATGGTCAATAAAATGGCAATTAAGTCCAATGAGGCTGGCCTGGAAGTGAGAGTGATCATGCCCAGATTTGGAATTATTAATGAGAGAAGACACCGTTTGCACGAGGTCGTAAGATTGTCGGGGATCAACATTGTGATTGACGGGGACGATTATCCGTTGATTATCAAGGTAGCATCGCTTCCAAACGCCCGCCTGCAGGTTTACTTCCTGGATAATGAAGATTATTTTAAGCGGAAAACTGTGTTTGCCGATGAAAACGATGAGTTTTTTGACGACAATGCAGCGAGAGCTGTCTTCTTTTGTAAAGGAGCCCTGGAAACGGTAAAGAAATTCGGATGGCCTCCGGATATCATTCATTGCAGTGGCTGGATGACCTCTCTGATACCTATGTATCTGAAAACGGCCTATAAAAAAGAGCCGGTATTTGCCAATTCAAAGATCATCTATTCGCTGACTCCCAACACATTCAAGGAAAAGTTAGGCACTACCTTTGTGAAGAAGGCCACGATCAGTAACCAGATCAAGGAAAAAGATATGGAGCTGTTCAAGGATGGTACCAATACAGCGCTGAACAGGGGAGCGGCCAAATATGCGGACGCTGTTGTACTGGCCGGTGATAAACTGGAAAAGAAAGTAGTGGATGAAGTGAAAGCGGAAAAAGGAAAGATCATCCTGCCATTTAAAAAAGACAATGAGGACCTGGGCGATTACCTGCAATTATATCATCAATTGCTGGGTAAATAACCATCAAGTCCACCTTTAGTGCGTAGTTGAAGCGTATTTAAAGCGTATAAAAAGCATGTTCGGGCAGTAAAACCAATACTCACTAACAACATAACGCGTGAAGATCAATTTCAGGAACCTTAGCTTCTTAGCCACCTATATTACGCTGTTGTACGGCGCCACCGGTTGTAACAAATCCACTATTCTCGGAAGTGGCTTAATTCCTCCCGGTGATTTTGTAAATGCACAGGACACAACGCTCAACGGTATTATCGCCAACAACATACTCCGGTATGATTCCTCCATTTTAAACGGACAAAACGCCTATAACAAGATCCTGGGATCAGTTACCACCGACCCGGTTTTTGGCAGAACCCACGCCTTCGTATATACGCAGGTATCACTGCCAAAAAGCGCCTTTACATTTGAAGGTACCGGGCAAACGCTGGATTCCGTGGTGCTGTCGCTGAGCTATACCGGTTATACCGGCGATTCTGCTGCACCTCAGACTTTCCGGGTTTACCGGATGACTGAAACCAATTTCAAGATTGATTCCAGCTATCCATATAACAAGCCATTGGCTTATAACCCCGGTGAGCTGCTGGGTACTGCTACCGTTACGCCGTTGTCGCTCCGCGACTCTGTAAGCGTTTACGGCACCAAGGAAACCGCCCAGCTGCGTATTAAGCTGAGCAATGCCTTCGGTAATGACCTGCTCGCCCAGAAATCAGATGGCGCTTTCGCCACAGATTCCGCCTTCCGTGCCTACCTGAAAGGTTTTGCGATTGTTCCTGATACCAATCTTGGTACCAACCGGAACATGATCTACCTGAATCTTAATAATACCAATACCAAACTCACGGTGTTCTATAAAAACAGCACCGATGATTCGCTCCGTGCCACCATGGCGTTCGATCAGTATGCCAGCGCCCATGCGAATTATTTCACCCGCAATTATAACGGATCACAGGCTTCCAGGTTTATTAATACCAATAACCCGAACGGCGACAGTATCCTCTTCCTGAACGCTGCTCCCGGCCTGTTCACTAACCTGACCATACCTGGGCTTGAGAACTTCCCGAATGTGCTGATCAATAAAGCGGAACTGGTGATCACACAAATAACTTCCGGGCCGGGTGATATGAATAATATATTTATTGAACCAGGAAGCTTATCTTTACGCCAGTATACAAACGGTGATACCACCAAGATCCCCGCAGATTATTATACAGGAGGAGGCGCAGCCTATTTTGGCGGCACCCGCCAGGTGATTACCAACTTTGGAGGCGTACAGGTAGTTCAGTATACCTTTAACCTTGCCAACACCGTACAGCGGTTTATCAGGAAACTGGATGCCAACAAAGGTTTCAGGCTCGAAGGATACTCGCCCCTGTACATGGACCTGAACCGTGTGAAAGTTGGAGGCAGCAACCTCTCCCAGTATAATATCAAGCTCAGAATTATTTACACTAAACCATAAAACTACTAATCCCAGTTTTTTATGCCTTATTTATTTACATCTGAATCCGTTTCAGAAGGACATCCTGATAAAGTAGCTGATCAGATTTCTGACGCTTTGATCGACAACTTTCTGGCATATGATGCAAAATCTAAAGTAGCTTGTGAAACGCTTGTAACTACCGGCCAGGTTGTTTTGGCAGGTGAGGTGAAATCAGAGGCATACCTCGATGTGCAGGATATTGCAAGAGAAGTAATCCGTAAAATTGGTTATACAAAGAGTGAGTATATGTTTGAAGCGAATTCCTGTGGAATTCTTTCAGCCATACATGAGCAGTCTCCGGATATCAACCAGGGTGTGGATCGTAAATCCCCTGAAGAACAGGGTGCGGGCGACCAGGGTATGATGTTTGGTTATGCTACCCGTGAAACAGAAAACTATATGCCGCTGGCACTGGACCTGGCTCATAAACTGTTGCTGGAACTGGCAGTGCTCCGCCGCGAAAATAAAGATATCAAGTACCTGCGCCCCGATGCCAAATCACAGGTAACTATTGAATATTCTGATGATAACAAACCGGTAAGAATCGATTCTATCGTGATTTCCACCCAGCACGATGATTTTGACAGCGACGAGAAAATGCTGGCAAAGATCAAGGACGATATGATCAATATCCTGATCCCCCGCGTGAAAGCCCAGCTGAAACCGGAACTGCAAAAACTGTTCGAAGGCTTCGATATCAATCACCACATCAACCCAACCGGTAAATTTGTGATCGGTGGTCCTCATGGCGATACCGGCTTAACAGGCCGCAAGATCATCGTGGATACATACGGTGGTAAAGGTGCCCACGGTGGTGGCGCTTTCTCCGGTAAAGATCCTTCCAAAGTAGACCGTTCTGCAGCTTATGCCACCCGTCATATTGCGAAGAACCTGGTAGCTGCCGGTGTGTGCGATGAAGTACTGGTACAGGTATCTTACGCCATTGGTGTGGCCAAGCCCTGTGGTATTTATGTGAATACCAACGGTACTTCCAAAGTGAAACTGACTGATGGTGAAATTGCTAAGAAGATCGAAGAGATCTTTGACCTGCGCCCTTATGCTATCGAACAACGACTGAAACTCCGTAATCCTATCTACAGCGAAACTGCCGCCTATGGCCACATGGGCCGCGAACCAAAGGTGGTAACCAAGGTGTTCAACAAAGGCAAAAAGCACGAAAAGAGCGTGGAAGTTGAGCTGTTTACCTGGGAGAAGCTGGACTATGTAGACAAAGTAAAAGCCGCTTTCGGTTTATAATCGCCCCGGAAGTATATATAATTACAAACTGGCCGTTTCAACTTTTGAGACGGCTTTTTTGTTTAAAGCCTTGTATCTTTTTATTCATTTTGATGCCTCTTTTTACCACGTTTTATAAATGTGGAAAAGTTTTTCATTTTTTTTCTAAAGATTTCAAAAAAAGTTACATATTACTGTTAAAAATATAGTATATTTAATAGTAATATTATTGATTGGCCTGCGTTTCAGGCCAGATAAGCGCATTGTAGGTTCGGTCTATTTGCCGTTAAATGCATGGTGGCGCCAATTGGATTACCGAAATCCGTTATAACTTATATTGCCCCGTTTCGGGCATATAATATTTCGCGGAGGACGTCCGTTTAGATGCTGTTTTATGTCCGGATTTTCTGGATATTCGCAGCCATAAATTAAGATGGACCGTTGAAATTGTTTCCGGAGACAATTGTATGCAGTGCATTATTTCTTGAATGACCGAATCCATATCACTTGAATCAATTGCAGTTACTTAGCGTAATTGTGAGCTTTTTATTGAAACCATATAATATCTGAAAAACCATGAGGCACAACATTACCGCACGATTGTCTATGTTCACATTCGTATCCGTTGCACTGGCTTTAGTTATCACAACAGAAAGTTGCAATAAGGATCAAATAAGCCAGCTAGTACCAGAAAATAATCCAACTGAAACTGCAGCGAAGCCCCCTGTTGGCGGGAAGCAGTATACGCTTGTTCCTGATAAGGACGGCAGGCTGGTGGTAGACGGCAGCATTTATAAAGCAGGTGAAATCCTGAATCTGAAGGGAACGTTTTCCGCTATCGTTTTTAATAACCTGAAAGGCGCTGCAGGCAGTCCTATTATAGTTAAAAACGCCAGCGGCACCGTAGTTAAAATTGGCAATCCATCCTGGAGCGGTGGCTCCTGGGCTACTGCCATCAGTTTTGTAAACTGCCACTATGTAAAAGCAGGCGGTGAAAAATCCAAATCTGAATTTGTAATAGAAGGAAGCACCCAGGCAGGAAGAGAAGCATATTTCGACTTTACCCTCAGCCAGCATACCGATAACTTCGAGATCGCCAATGTTACCATACATAACGGCGGAACAGGTATCTGGGCTAAAACAGACCCGGTAAAAGGAGATCTGTCTACCCAATATCCTAACTCTTATATGGACAACCTGCTGATCCACGATGTGGCTATCAGCGGTACCAACAACGAGGCGTTTTACATTGGCCATACTGCCCTTTACTGGAACCTGACTGCTAACGCGCCTTACTACGGCGATCCTTCCGGTTTTGTAAGCGGACAGCAGTATGTACAGCCCATCAAATGGCGCAATGTAAAGATCTATAACAACAGCGTGTCAAACGGCGGTGCAGATGGTATCCAAACTGCTGCTATTGATAAACTGGAGATCTATGGCAACACCGTTACCAGCTGGGGCGGTCAGCATAACTCAGGCCATAACGGCGGTATCCTGATCGGGGGCCGTACTACCAATACCAATGTGCACGACAATTACGTACACGATGGTTGGGGTGAACTGATCCAGTTTTACGGATCCGGCGAAAATGGCGCTACCCACATCATTCACAACAACCTGTTAAGAGATAACCAGGGAGATGGCGTGAGCCTGAGAGGAACTGATAAAGCGGTTGTTCAGATCACTAACAATACCATTGCCAGAACAGGCGGCGTATCGCTTCGTGTAAATGGTTACTTTGGTATGACCGCAGCGCAGATCGTGAAAGACAATGCCTTTATCCAGCCAAGGGTAAATGGTGGCACCATCGCGCTTAACGCATATATCTATACAGAAAACGGCGCTTCTGTTACAGAAGGAACCGGTGCTGATGCCAATTCCAAATTCGCAACCGTGGCGGCTGCAGGTGTAGATACCAATAATTTCTACCAGCCTACATCCGGTTCGGCACTGCTGACCACCGGTTACAGAACCAACTGATAATACTATCACCAGATAATGAAACAGCCGCCCGGTTTTACCGGAACGGCTGTTTTCTTTTTACCGGGCATTATTTTTTCCCTTCGAGATACTTCCACATCAGTGCATTTACTTCCTGTGGCTGCTCATAATGAGGCATGTGCCCGGCGCTGTCTACTTCATGTACTTCTAAAGTTGGGTATAAAGCAGTATAAGAACTTAATTTCTCTTTTGGGAAGAAGGGATCCTGCTTCCCATAGATGAGGAATATTTTTTTGGGCGGAATTTTTTCCAGCAGGTAAAGCTGGCTTTGATTCAACATATTCATCCAGGATGAAAGCGTGATGCGTTTATACCCCTTGAAATTCATAAAGTATTTTAATCGCTCTGCATAACTGTTGAACAATGGCTGGTTCACAAATTCTTTCCGCTGGTTTTCTACCGCACGGGGATACCAGTAACCGCTCATCAGCAGATCTCTTATTACCGGGAACCGCAGTAACTTACTCGGTTGAAGATCCCCGCTGGCTGCGGGGCCCAACAGTATAATCTGCTTCACACGATCCGGATGCCCCGCTGCATAGTCCAATCCTATAGGCGCTCCCATCGACATTGCAATCATATCAAACGGCTGCCGGAGCTGTAACGTATCGAGCAGGGCCACCAGTTGCTCCCGGTACAGTTTGAGATCATATACCGTTTCCGGCCTGTCGGAATACCCCCGCCCATAAAGATCGTAACACAATACCCGGTAACCTTTGGAGAGGAGATACGGAATATTGTTCTTCCATACTTCTATACCGGTGCAGCCGCCTCCATGTATCAATACCAGTAGCTGCGCAGTGTCCGGACCAGCCAGGCTGTAATGAACGGTTCCCTGCTTCAGCTGTATAAATGAGCCCGGCGCCGCCCTGCGCGTGATATCGTTAAGGGGAGTGGTTTCCTGTTGCTGTTTAATGAACAGGAAAACCCCCGCCAGCAGCAGCGCTGCACCCCCTGTTAATATTAAGGTCCATTTAGTGCGCGCAGCCATTCCTGTTTATCTTTTAAACTGCAGCAGCCACTCGTAAATATTCATCCCGTCTTCCCGGTAGGAGGGGTTGTAATACTGTTCCCAGCAGCAGTGTTTATGATTCCCGATGCTCAGTTTTGTAAGCCCCGGTTTGTACTTGTTTGTACTGTCGGCATAAAGTTTACAGTTGCCCAGGAAAACCGGCTCATCACTTCCTCCAAAATACCACACATGAATATTGTTCTGGGCAGTTACCTGGAAGCTCTTCAGGTTTTCTGCATCAATAGTGGCAGGCGACATATTTACTGCTGCAGCCACCCTTTTTGCTGTCCTTTTATCAGTTACGGCCATCGCTACAGACCATCCGCCGGCACTGTATCCCGTGATATAAATACGGGATGAGTCGATCGGGTATCTTTTTAATACATCTGTAATAGCGACATCCAGGTGTTCAGGACCGAGCGACCAGCTGGTGGCCAGTGGCGCCATTACAATGAATTCATATTTTTTGCCGTCCAGTTTATTCACAGCATCAATATTCTTTCCTTCATGCATTTGTCTTGCCACACCTTGTCTGAAGATCTTCGTAACATCAGTACCGGCTATGCTTCTGCCATGAAGACAAATAAGCAGCGGATATCTTTTCCCACTTTTCGGATTGTCCGGCAGTTTTAACAACGCCGGTATATGGTGCCAGGGTGTGATCTGCACCTCAATCTGTTTGAATGGTTTTAAATCCTGCGCAGACGCTGATATTGTCTGCAGCATAAGTGCGATAATAAGAAATACTCTCATTCTTGATTTTATTTTCAGTGATCCGCATTGCCGGATACCATGTTCACTAACCACTATATTATAAATGCAGCAATACTTCTTCCATAGTAGTGCCGATAATGGCTTCCAGTACCAACTTCGATTGTTTTACATCTCTCTCCAGGTTTACCTTGCGCACCATTTCTGCGTTATAAATGCGGTATGCTTCGTTCAAACCTTCTACAGCAGTGTTCTGGTCTCCTTTAGAGAATTTCTGTTCGGTTTGTTTGTAATGGTTATAAGCGTCTTCCAGTAAAGGCAGCTGCAGCTCATACAGTTGTTTGTTGGTGGAGTAGTCTTCGTAAGCGCGCAGTACAGCAGATTTCAGCGCCAGTTTTTCACTTTCTTTCTGCTGTTCAAAAACTTTACCGTTGGCTTTTGCTGTTTTTACTTCGTTAGGAATGCTTATTAAATGACCGAGCGGTACATTGATACCAAAGTTATACCTGGGGTATAAAGTATTGTTGGTAGTAGTGCCGCCTCCTTTAATCGTGAATTCGTTCAGGTTACCAGAGGCCACAATCATATCCAGCCAGCCGGCTTTGGCCCTGTTCTCATCGTATTTGGTGATCTGTTTTTTTATGTCCAGTGCTTTGATCTGTGGATTTTCCATGGCAAGTTCCACCAGTCTTGTTTTTAACCTGGCCACTGTTGGCAGGTCGGCCGGCAGGCGAAGCACAATGCTGGTATCGGCTCTTTGGGCCTTTGCCATTGTACCTGTTAATGCTACTAATAAAAAGAATAGTACTCGTTTCATGTTGTGATATTTGGAGATGATAATAAATATTTTAATTTTATAGAGATGCCATTGAGGGCATAGTAAAGCAGGGCTGATTCGATGAGGCCAGACGACTCCTGGGCGTAAATACTTACTACCAGTGCAAACATTACGCAAAGGATCACCAGTGTAAACTGTTTTTCCATTTCTGTTCTGCTGGCGAAGTAATTGCTCACCATGTATTGCATAACCAGGTAAATATTTGCTATGATGAGCAATAAGCCTACCCATCCCTGTTCAAGTGCGGTGCGCAGATAACCGCTATCCGGAGGAAACCCATCCAGCTCACTGCCGGACCCTGGCTCACAGCTCAGGAAACCGCCGCCAATAGGATGGCTGTAGATATAAGGTTGTATACGGTGCCTGTTCACTTCCCTCACATTAAGGGATGCGTCTTCCGAACCGGAAAAGGCGGTTCTCATCCTGACCACGGTTGAGTTGCCGTGAAAAGGGCCAAACATCAGTACAAGAAAAGCAAATACAAACACCACAGCGCCTATCACCGTATTCCTGTTCCGCAGGTTTACGAACAGCATCATAATAAGACCCATAGGCACCATGATATAAGCCGTGCGGGTACCTGAAAAACCCAACGCCATAAACTGGAGCGCCAGAGATATCACCAGGAATATTTTCTTTGACATTGTTATCATTTTGCTGGAGCTGGTAAGCAATACAATATTGATTATGCAGCCACAGGCCATGATCACACCGAATACAGCGGGATCAGACACGAACGAAAAAATACGTATGCCGGTGAGAATAATAACTGTTTTGAATTTTTCAGGATACTTTGCAATAAACGCCTTTTCAAAGGGCATTAATCCAAACCATTGCTGGATACACGCGTAAAACGCCGCGATGGTAAGTATGATGATCCAGAACTTCAGGAATAGTTTCAGATCGTTCATGTTGCGGATCATTTTCATGATCAGGTACATAAAGATCATGTTCCGCACAAACACCCTGGCGAAGGTGGTCCAGCCATGCCGGTCATATACAAACGCCGGGTTAAAGAACTGCAGCGCAATATAGCCGGCGTAAATGTAGAAGCTGATCAGCACCGGGTCCCGGAGAAAATCCACTTTTTTAATACTGTCGTCGCCGGCCTTCAGCAGGCTGCCCAGCAGCGTTATTAGAAGGATGGCATCTATCAGTACGCCCACAGGTATTTCGGTGCCGGACATCCGTTCCAGTAAGCGTACGGTCAGCGCCACGGTACAGGATATAAAATAACCTGCACGGTAATTCAGCAGGGAAACAGCTGCCACGGTGCTTCCTATCACCAGCCCGATGAGCAATGCAACATATTTTATCTCCTGTGCGCTGATGTAGGCAATTGCCGGGATCAGTATTACCCAGCCGGTAATGATAAATATGTTGAAGATATTTTTTTTAGCAATTTCCACTTAAGCCAATTTATAAGAATACTATTTTAACAGCCATAGCGATAATTGTAAGCGCTATAAAGATGAGAATCAGCACCTGGTGAAGATGTTGGTCTATCGGCTTTTTCTTTGGTTGCATTTTCATATAAAACTATGCGTCATTATATTTTTATTTAAACGGCCAATACCAAATTTACCTTTGAACAGGAAGCTACATCCAACCCTTACCAGTATACGGTATGCGATGATGGAAAGCAGGATAGCCGATGGTATGCAGATCAGCAGCAGCGTGATGCCGTTGGTAATGCCAATAGACATCAGTGCGGCCCGCAGCCCTGCAAATATGGTAACATGCAGCAGGTAGATATACAAAGAATAATGACCAATTACATTCAGGAACTGCAGCTTCTGCAGCTTTGCCAGCCACGACGCCAGCATGATCACAAACAAACATCCGTTAAGCGCAATGAGCATTAGTATATATAGGTTCATTTGCTGATGATACAGGTAATACCATTGCAGTAAACAAAAAACGGGCGTGAGCAAAAGCAGGTTCACCGGGTTGGACAGCATGTCCTGTATTTCGCTCCGGAAAAAATATACGGCAAGAATATCCCCGATGGCAAAGTAGATGTAATGCAATGCAATGTCGTAAAGTGCGCTGCTGCTCTGCACAAAAGGAGCCACGCCAAGTAATGCCAGTCCAACCAATAACTGCCAGCCCTTCTTTCCCTTGATCAACTGTGATGTAAACAGGTACAGCATGGTTACATTAAATAATGCAAACAGGTACCATAGCTGATCCAGTGTTCTGGGTTGCAGGATAATATTCATGAAATCCCTGCGCGACCGGTCTGCATTGGAATATTCCGGGAAGAAAATCTGCAGGCTGATCTGTATCACTGCCCAAAGCAGGTAGGGATACAGCAGGGTGTTCACCTTCGATATTCCAAAATTCAACGCGCCCCGCTTGGCAACACTTCTCCCGAAAAACAAACCCGACAGCAGGAAAAACAAAGGCATCCTGAAACTGTAAAGCATATCATTTGTAGCCAGCACTCCCTTGGGCATAGATACGCCTGCTGCAACCAGACCATAGGCCAAATGCCGGTAAACCACCAGTATAATGGCTATTCCCTTGGCATAGTCGATCCAGGCATAACGCGATTCGCTTTTTTCGGGGCGCAAACTAAATATGTCTTTAAAAGTCAGCTGATGCATGTTTAAAAATCAAAGCTCGATATAATCTTCTTTTACATTATTCAAAACAACTCCCAGGAACTTATCGCCAAGCGACTCAAGAAATTCAGAAGACTCCCTGTCGATCTGTTTCATTTTCAGATGAGAGGAGAAGATCGCTACCACGCCTTCTGCGTAGGCAGACAGTTCACGGCTGTCGGTGAAATCGTTCAGCGGCGCGCCTTCCATCAGTATATAATCATAATATTTTTTCAGTTCGGGCAGGTAATTGAGCAGGTGGTTGGGAGGCAGTATCTCTGATGGCGTATAGTCGCCACCTTTACAACCAATGATTTCAATACCTGGTGTTTCGTAAGTAGTGGTAATTGCTTTTACCTTTTCAATAGTGAACTCGGAAGGTGGTACTGAAAAATATTCCAGTGTTGGTTTTGCTTCCATTTGTACGCTCACATCATTATTACAGAAGTTGGTGTCAATCACCAGTACTCTCTTATTGCTTAAACTAAGACTGTAGGCAACGGCCTGCAACAGCGTGGTTTTGCCCTGCTGCGGTTCTGTACTGGTAAAGAGGAAGATCTTCTTGCCGCTGCTTTCCAGCTCATACCTGAGTTTCCGCAACAATTCACGGAAAACATTTTGTCTTTTTAACCACTGTGCTTCATCAGTTTTACGCTGTAATATTTCCAGCAGTTTATAGCGCTGAAGATTAGTATGATTGATAGTGGCAATCAGCTTCAGGTTAGAGTTGCGGTTAAACACGGAAGGCGATTTCAGTGAGTTGTCCATAAACTCCCTGAAGAGGATCCCGATACAGCAGATCATAAACACCGCCATGCCGGACATGCCCATAATCACCAGTCGCTTGGATGATTCAGGCGTAAAAGCAGGTTGTCCTTTCAACGTCTGGCGGAAGTTATCCTGTGGCACATTCCTGTTATCCAGTGCGGAGCCCAGTTTTTCTTTCAGTTTGTTATACTCATCCTGCGCGAGTTCCACTTCCTGCTGCAGGGAGGTAACAGTGGCTTCTTTATTGGCATAAGAGCCAACGGAAGAACGGAGGTTGCGGATCTTTCCTTCCAGGGTACTGATATTGAGCTTTGATGCGCTTAACTGCGCTTCCAGTGCATCCCTGCTTTGGATCAGTTCTTCGCGGGTACTTACTTTGCCGGTGGGACTGGATGCATCCAGCAGTACTTTCTGCAACCTGGCGCGCTGGGTCTTTATCTTTTCTGCTAATACATTATCAGTGGAGCCGGAGTTTACGTATTGGTCATTCAGATCGTTGATCTGTTTTCTCAGGGCAATTATTTCCCCATTTGAATTGGAGTAGGCGGGTTTGCCACTGCCAACCTGTGCCAGTTGTGTGTTGATATTATTAAGAGATGCCTGCAGGTTGTTGTAATTGGCCCTTTCATCTGATACAGATTTTTCAAACTGTTTGATCAGGTCCCATTCGTTACCGCTGGCAGTTTCTACGTTTAATACACCTTGTTGCGTTTTATAACCCCTGAGTGCTTCCACTTTCTGATCCAGTTCCCGTTTCTTCTGGTTTACCAACGCTTCAAATGTTTCCACGTTTTCAACAGAGCGTTCTGAACGTGAGCTGCGGTAAAAGCGGATAAATTCTTTATAAAGGGTGTTAACGGTGTAGGCAGATAGATCGGGGTTATCTGAATAACAGATAATATTGATGTAGTCTGTACGGGAGAGACGTGTTGCATACATCATTTTGCGGATAGACTCATAGTCGTACCGGTACACCTTCATAAACTCCAGTACTTTTCTTTCATTTGGCAAGGAAGAAGAGAGTATCTGCAGGGAGTCAATTTTCTGCCGGCAGATGCGTACTACTTCTTCTTTATTGGCGCTGGTATAATGAGGATCCTTCAGGTCTTTTTCTGAAAGGTTCCGGAATGGTTTATTGCTGGTAAGATCATGTATTATAAGGTCGCAGGCGAGAAGCCCGATCACCATTGGGGAATTCATGGTTTCAATAACGTTATCAAATTTAACGTCTGCTTCAAAAAGGTTTACATTTTCGTCGCGCAGTTTGATCTGTTCATTGGTAGTGAATCCGGTTGCCATCTGGGCGGTGGAGGCGTACAATTTGGGTTTGCCGATGGTAAAGGCAAAAGCTGCTGCAACAGCGGCAATGGTGCTGAATAATATCCACCATTTCTTTTTAAGCAATGCCTTTATAAAATACACGATGTCCATATAGAAATTTTCCTTTAAACTTTAATTGATACGCAGAGGGGGGATATACATACATTGCTGTATATCTGCCTTGTCCCGGCGTGATGATTGGCATATCAGAGGAGATGGTAAAAAAAAGATAATGTTTGGCAAGATGCCTTACAATATATCAGGTTTTTGGCGAGGATGAGGTTAATGGAGAGATATCCGGGGAGCAAAGCTATCCTGGTATATCCGGTTATGGCTCAAAGGTAAAAGATTATATTAAAAGACACTTTATTTTTAAGCGAAACATAAAATTTAGTTGGTAACCGTTGAAGTTTTCCGGGTAAAGCGAATATTTTATAAAAAAACCGTTCCGGAATATTCCCCGGAACGGTCTTATTTTTATCATAATCATTCAGTTACAACTCAATTCTGCCTGACAAGTTTAACGCTCTTCGTTTCACCGGTAGAAGAAGTGATTTTCAGGAAATACACGCCTGGCAAGGTAACCGTGCGTTGGGTATTGATCCTGATCAGGTTTTTACCCTGCGGAACTTCTTTCCTTGTTTCGCCGTAGAGGCGTTTGCCGCTCAGGTCCATGATTTCAATGAGCATTACAGGTGCTGTTTTCTGCAGTGTCATATCTATCGCCAGGTTATCTACATAAGGATTAGGATAAACGTTCACCTCCATGCTGCCTTTCAGGGCATTGTTGGTGGTTATGATATTGTTGCCTAATCCCATCGCCTGGGTATTGTTGTTCAGGTTCTGGATGTTGGTGGTAGCTACTATTTCCATGGCGTTGAGGTAGCCTACCTGTCCGCCCGGAGGAATACTGAGTGTAAAGGCAATTTCACCGTTGGCATCAGCAGTAAGATTGGTAAAGTCTGCCGTGTTGCTGGTATTGTTCTGTGCGCTCAGGGTTTTGCTTACACCATTGATAGTGAATTGGGTGCTGCCGTTATCAGGCTGAGGCGCCCACCATTTACTGTTCGACAGGAACTTAATGGTGTAAGTGGTATTGGCGTTTAATCCTGTAAGGTGGCCGTGCATTACCGGTGCGCCGCTAAAGAAGCCTGGCAGTGAGCCAAAGTAGAGGTATTCAGCCAGTACCACATCCGGGTACACGCCGCTGTTGTTACCGGTAGTAGCGCCTTCTACGCCTGCTGCCCACCATGTTTCATCGAAGCTTAATCCAACGGTAGTGGTCTGGCCCTGGTCGTTTTTCAGGTTAGATGTTGCGCCTGTGATATTATTCCATGGCGCCGGTGCAGTGTTATTGAGCTTGAAGTTCAGTAACAGTTTGTAGCTGCCGCTGGTATTAGGCGGAGGCGTTACGGTAATATTGAACGTAGTGGTGTCTGCAGCGCCGTAGCTGTCTCTGGCAATAACTTTTACGTTATTGTAAGTGCCTGCATCGCTGATGGTTGGCGCCACGGAAAGTGATACGTTACCACCTGATTGTACCAGGGTCACAAAGGAAGGCAGGTTGACGGTACTGTACGTAATCGGGTTGTTGTCCTGGTCTGTTGCCGTCACAGGGATATTCAGGCTGTAACCTGCCTCCAGGCTCTGGTTGGCAATATCTGCTATTACCGGTGCGTGATTGACTGTTGGTGCTGTAGAAGTACCTGCCACTACTTCAATGGCATTCAGGTAACCTACCTGTCCGCCAGCAGGGATGCTCAGCGTAAATACGATCTCACCATTTGCATCAGGGCTGAGGTTGGCGAAGCTCACCACGCTCTGGGAATTGTTCTGTACATACAGGGTCTGGCTCACTCCATTGATGGTGAACTTGGTGCTGCCGTTATCTGGCTGTGGCGCCCACCATTTACTGCTGGAGAAGAACTTAACGGTAAATTTCTTACCGGCTTCCAGTCCTGTGATATGACCGGTCATGCTTGGCGCTCCTGTGAAGAAGCCAGGCAATGAGCCGAAGTAGAGGAAGTCGTTGATCACGGCATCCGGGTACACACCGCTGTTGTTGCCGGTAATGGCGCCTTCGCCGTTGGTAGCCCACCAGCTTTCATCAAATACCAGGCTGGATGCAGTTGTTTGTCCCTGGTCATTTTTCAGGTTGTTGGTCACTCTTCCGGTTACGTTATTCCATGGCGCTGGTGCCGTAGAATTCTGTTTGATACTGATAAGCAGTTTATAACCACTGGTATCTCCACCTGCCGGTGCATTTACCGTGAGATTAAATACGGCTGTATCGCTGTTGCCATGCGTATCTGCGCCAATTACACCGATGTTGTTGTACTGGCCCGCATTGTTGGTAGCAGGAGACACCAGGAGATAAGGCGCACCTGGCGACTGTACCACGGAAACAAAGGCAGGAAGGTTATAACCGGTATAAGTGATCGCGTCATTTTCAGGATCTGTACCTGAAAGCGCTACGTGCAGGGTGTCTCCGGCTGTTAATGTTTTATTCGGAATGGCCGTAATTACAGGAGGCTGGTTTACTACCACATTGGTATCGCCTGCTCCGCCTGCATTTATTTCCATCGCATTCAGGTAACCTACCTGTCCACCGGCAGGTATGCTGAGCGTAAATTTAATTTCGCCGTTGGCATCTGCAGTCAGGTTTTCAAATACCGCTGCATTGGTCGTATTATTCTGAACGTTCAGGGTTTTGCTCACACCGTTAATAGTGTATTGAGTGCTGCCGTTATCCGGCTGTGGCGCCCACCATTTGCTGCTGGAGAAGAACTTGATAGAATAAGTCCTGTTGGTTTCCAGCCCGGTGATGTGCCCGTGCATAGATGGAGCTCCTGTAAAGAAGCCAGGGAGCGAACCAAAGTAGAGATACTGGCTCATTACCACATCAGGGTATATACCACTGTTGTTACCGGTGGTAGCGCCTTCTGTTCCTGCGGCCCACCATGATTCGTCGAACGACAAGCCAACGCTGGTTGTTTGTCCGTTGTCATCTTTCAGGTTGGAGGTAGCGCCGGTGATATTATTCCACGGTGCAGGTGCAGGGGCGTTCAATGTGAAGTTAAGGAGCAGCTTGTAGTTTGGTGTTGGTTTATCCACCACGGTTAATACAAAGCTCCGAACATCAATACCACCCTGGTTATCTGTTGCCTGTAACTTAACGGTATAGGTGCCGGAAGCGCCATAGCCCGGTTGCAGGGTAATTAAGCAGGTGTCGTTATTGCTGGTTATTGAAGCAAAAGAAGGAATCTGAAGCGCTGTCCAGGTGAAGGTATTACCAGGGTTCTGATCGTGCAGGGATACCTTTACGGTTCTCTGTGTGCCTTCATCTACACTCCATCCTGCAACAGAATCTATCACCGGCGGATAGTTATCATTTACAATGAGATTAAACAATGCAGTATCCTTTCCGCCATTGGCGTCTGTGGCAATTACCCCCACGCCGTTATAAGTGCCCTGCTGTGCAGCAGTTGGCGCCAGGTTCAGGGAAGTAACGCCGGCGTTTTGCTGCAGTGTAATAAATGCCGGTGCATTATAAAGACTGAAAGTAATGGCATCATTATCCGGATCAGTAGCCGATAATGGTATACTTTGGGTGGTACCATAGCGGATGGTGCGGCTGCTGATATCAGCTATCACCGGCGGATTATTCAGTGATTTTGCCATCACTGCTTTTGTGAAGGCAGAGTAGCCGCCTTCTCCATAAGCTCTTACTTTATAGTACACTACTGTATTGGCTGCGAGGGAAGAATCAGAGAAGGTTCCCTGTCCGGATGCCACAGGGCCTACGCTCTTCAGCACGCTGAAATGCAGGCTGTCTGCAAGGGAGCGTTGTATTTCATAACCTGTTTCAATGGTGCTGTTATCTGTCCAGGTCAGTTTCACCACCTGTGTGGAAAGCGCCTGTGTAACCAGGTTGGTAGGTACTGCCGGTGGCAACGGTTTCGCCGCTGTAGTGGCATTTGCTACACTGGTATAAGCAGATTCACCATAGAGGCCGATAGCCCTTACTTTATAATAGTAAGCAGTAGAGGCGTTCAGCGCAGTATCTGTATAGCTTACAGCATTGGCTGCGGTAGTAGCAACAATTGTGTAGGTTCCGCCGCTGCTGGTGCTTCTGTAAATTTCGAAGCCGGTTTCGTTGTTGCTCTTGTCTGCCCAGGTAAGGTTCAGCTTACTGTAATTGTTTACTGCCACTGCCAGGGTGGTTGGAGCAGTTGGTGCCGTACCGTTTACAACAGATGTATCCACAAAGGCTTCAGCCGGGATCTGTGTGCGGGTATTGATACCGGCAGCAGTGCTGGTCCAGTATACGCCCATGGCGGAACCGCCGCCTCCCTGGAAGTAAGTAACCGTAATCGGGTATACGCCTGCATTTACAGTTACACTACCTGATGCGTAAGTGGCCGCATGTGAGCCGTCGTTATTCACGGTAGCCGTAGCGCTGTTGCTGTACGTTTTATTGAAGTATAGCTTGCTGCCATCGTCTGAATAGGTTTCAAACTTATAAGTACCGGTAACCGGGATGCGGATGTAACCAGTCCACATCACCGCGTAGTTAGCAACGCCTGCGGGTGCAACGGAAAGATCCGGCACGTAAGACTTACCTGTCTGGGCTGGCGTAAGATTGGTAAAGTTGGGCAGGTTACTGTAACTGCCAGTATAATATTTATAGGAAAGATTAGCCTTTTTGGTTCTCACCGTTACCTGGTTACTAGGGGTAGATGATTTTCCCGACACATCTTTTGCCTTTACATAGAAGTTGTACAGGGTACCATCTGCAAGCCCTGTTACCGTAGCGGTAAGCACGTTGCCAACCGACATTTTCAATGCGTTGTTGGCGTATATATCATAGCCTGCAATACCTGCATCATCTGTAGCGGCCAGCCAGTTCAGTATTACCTGGTTGTTGGTATAGCTGCCGAGGGTCAGAGACGGAGGAGCAGAAGGAGCAGAGCTGTCTGATGCAGTAGTGCCTTTTACTTCTGCAGAGAGAGGTCCGGCTGCATTATCGTTTACAGGCCGTACCTTATAGAAGTAGTTGGTGTTTGGAACCAGGTTATTATCTGTAAACGTAACCACGTTGGCATTGTTCCTTCCTACAAGCGTATACGGGCCACCGGCCTGGGTGGCACGGTATACTTCGAAGTATTTTTCGTTGTAAGCAGGAGTAGCGTTTTCTGTCCACGACAAAACGATCTGCGTTTTGGTGAAACTGTTTACCGCCAGGCTGCTGATAGGATCAGGGCCATTTACACCGGTGCTGTTTATCACTCTGAAAGTATCGGAATAAGTGCCGATACAATTTCCCTGTGTGGTTACCCGCACTACATAAGCGCCCGGGGTAGAAGTGGTTAAGGTATTGGTAGTACTGAGCACAGTAGTGCTGCCTCCACGTATCCATTCATAACTGATCAGGCCGGAAGGTACCTGCAGCGTAACGCTGGTAGATCCGTCCGGAGCAGGGAGCACATTACTGGCGAGTGCCGGCGATGTAGTAATGGTTTGTTTGGGAGAAGCAGGCTTGTAGCTGATCACCAGTGGCGTAGGCGACCATCCTGTCCATCCGTTTGGCAGCTGGCCTCTTACGCGGTAGCTGCCAGGCGCGGTTACCACGATGGAATTGGAGGTACCGGTAGAGATAGTAACACCGTCTTTCTGCCATTCATATTGCTGGAATCCCGGGGCTATACCAACGGTGATAGTTTCACCCGGGCAAAAAGTGGACGAGCCAAATAACGGGTAAGGATTCAGCCTGTTGGCCCTCAGCATGAAGGGGGTGAAGTCCGGCTCATTCCAGGCATCGATCCAGGTATTATGCTCATCGTTGGGATAAGTAGTGAGTTTAAAATTACCGCCTGCGGCATTAATGAGGGCTACCACCTGGTTGGTGGTATAGGGGGCGGGGTTGCCGTCTAAACCTCCCTGGAAAAGCCACATCTGCGTGAACTTGTAGGTATCAATATGATTGCCATAGTCAATTGCCATGGCGCTCATAGGGAGGGAGGCTGCGGTTAACTGCGGGTAGCGCATGGTGAATTCCCAGGTGCCCCATCCGCCACCGGACAAGCCATTTACGATCAACCGGTCGGGATCTCCTTTTGCGCTGGTCACAATAGAATCGATCACCTCTTTCAGGTTGTCATAATCGTTGGGGCCCCAATAGCCGCCCTGGCTCTGGGGATAAATGAGATAGCCGTCGAAAGTTCCGTTATCAACCCGGTTTGCCCATGTTTGTCCTCCCCATAATAACTGGTATTCGTTATCATAGATCGTTCCTTTTTCACCCACGCCATGAAAGAACAGGTAAATGGGATACTTTTTCCCGTCATTTACGCCAGGGGCATAGGTTTTAGGGAATTTTAGGCGAAACGCCATGTTCTTATAAATGTAGGATTTATAAGAGTCCGTATTGTAACTCATACGGACAGTTCTCACCCATTTGGTGATCTTGTCGTAGGTAGGGGCTGCAGGAGGATTGGCAGCGTTGTAAGTGATTACGGGATCACTGGGGTTTAATGCTGTTTGGGCTTTTACTGCCGGAAGGCAGCATAATGCCAAAAGCATCAAAAGGAGCATGCGGTGTAAAGTTCGATTCATGGACATATATTATGTATGGTTATCCTGCAGTTATTCGGTTGCTGCAGGAAAAAAGTATAAACAAGCACTGATCCGGGAAGCCGGAAATACCTGTAATTCAGAGGAGATGGTAAAATTAAATACGCTCGGGATATAGATCCAAAGCAAACGTGGCTTTATCGAAGGATGAGGTCTTTGGAGAAAATGGCTGTAGGTAAATCATCACTTTATTGATGGCATATTTGTATTCTCAGCCCATTTACGACAATTGGTTTTTATATATTCACCGCTAAAGTAAATAACTGGTTCTATATATTATGATTTTTTTTGCAAACGGCGTTTTTTTGCTGGTAAACGCAAATTTTTATCGGGTGAAATATAGAGGCGAACCCTTATTGAACTGCGATACTACGTTGCGCCCTTTCCCAAACTGCTGATTGCCGTTTCCTGAAAAAGCGTATGCAACCGATGTAAACCGCTACGTTCATGAATACAAAATAGAAAGGGATGTAGAAATATTTAGCCTTGATCTGCTTCCTGGCCAGCAGATAGCCGGTAAGCGCTGCGGCATAAAAAAGTAACTGCAAAATACCCGTGGCCATATATATGGTACCAGCTCCTGACATGATAAGAAAAATATTGGAAACCAGCGCCAGTAAAAGAGATAAAGGCGCCAGCGTCCAGCGCAGCACGCGATGGGAGATATATTGCCAGGTGATTTTTGGATACCTGAAAGGATTCAGCAAAGGAAGCAGCCTGCCCATCGATTGAAAACCGCCTGCACTGATCCGTACTTTACGTTTATATTCTTCCTGCAGGGACGCTGATGAGGTTTCCATGGCGTAGGCGGCAGGCTCATACATCACGGTATAGCCTTTCATATTTATCCGGAAAGAGATCATGAAGTCGTCCAGTATGGTATCTTCCAGCTGATGTTCGTACTGGCTGGTACGTAGAGCTATCAGTTCGCCGGCAGCGCCCATTACACTATAAAGTTCCGCATCCCATTTCTTTAACAGGGACTCATATTTCCAGTACATGCCTTCGCCCTGCGCTTCTGCGCCCCCGGTAGTGGGCATCACCTTTTTTTCGCCGGCTACCGCACCCACCCGTTCGTCGGCAAAGCGTTGCATGAGCAATGATACAGCAGCGGGGTTCAGCAATGTATTGGCGTCCGACAATACTACAAACGGCGTGTTCACAAATCCCATCGCACGGTTTACGGCAGCCATTTTTCCCCTTCGCTGAGGCTCATATAATAACGTTATCTGCGGATGCTGCGAAATAATTTCATTGGTGTTGTCGGAAGATCCGTCTGTCACAAAAATGAACTGTATTTTCCCGGCAGGATAATCCATGGCCAGGCTGTTTTTTATCTTTTCCCCGATAAAATCTTCTTCATTATAGGCAGCTACCAGAAAGGTAACATCCGGCACAAATGCTGCAGGCTTATCAGCTGGTTTGCCCTGTAGTAAACGTTTTACGAGGATAACAAGATAAAGGAGCACGCCATATCCTATATAGCTGTAGCATACAATAAAAACACTTAGCCAGAAGATCACAGACAAAATTGACATAGCGGACGATACTTTTATGGGGGTACGTATATTTTCAATGCAAAAGTATCATAATTTGGGTCATACACAATTGAATTTTTGTATCGGATGTTTGTTTATCCCTTTTTTTGAGATGTTCGTCACCGTTTACAGTAAAAATTCCAACACTTACCCTAAAAATTAAGTCGTTTACCAAAAAAAGTATTTATGATATCCTGAAAATAATACTTTTGCTTCCATGTTCATCTGGTAACAAATCCGGTAACGAACATTGAAATGTAAAAACCATTTTTCCTCTCTCATATCCCCTTGCTAAAACCGCAGAAGGTAACTTACCTGACTAATAATTGACCACATCCCATCAAAAGCCTTCGGTAGCTTGCATGTTTTTTTGCATAGCCCATATTAACGGTTTTAAGTAATTGTTTGTAAAGAAGGTATAAATGAAAAAGACAATTTTGATAATAGATGATAGTATGCCAATGCGTTATTTGCTGGAGGCGCTTTTAGGAAAAGAATATTCCGTGGTTTCCGCACAGGACGGACTGGTAGCAATTACCTGGCTGCTGAAAGGTAATAAAGCAGACCTGATCATTACAGACCTGCAGATGCCAAATATTGATGGCTGGGAATTACTGGATTACCTGTCTGGTAGCTATCTTTACCAGGATACACCGGTGGTGGTGCTTTCCGGGTTCTATCCCGATAAAATAAATGATCTGTCAACAAAATATAACAATGTGAGAGAAGTGCTCCAAAAGCCTTTCGACCCGATGCAATTGTTGGATAAAGTAAATTTTATACTGGAAAAACAATTGACTGCGGCTGCTGTATAAATGTTATTGTCACCTACGAATACACTACTAATTTTTAACCGATGAATATCTTTACCCAAAATTCACTGCAGGTAGAAAGCATCAGAGGAACCGATACCGGTGAAAGCACATTGCTTTACGAAGGTCCGGATGCAGAAAGCATCTTACTTTTTGTAGGAGCACCGCATAAAGGGATGCAGGCTGAAAACAACCAATTCAGATGTATAGTGACGGAGGATGTAGCAGATGCAGAGAAAGTGATCAACCAGTTGCAGCACATTTTTAAGAAAGTGCCCGCAGCCATTATTTACCGGTTCGACAGCGGCTATGAATCGGCCCTGTCGGAATGGAATACCTATTTTAAAACACACCAGTTCCTTTGCTCTATTCCCTTTTTTGTATATACAGATAAAGGGTTTGATGAAATGAAATCGCTGGTAAGCAGGCATGCCTTTATTGATGATATTATCACACAGGATGCCTGGCATGTGCTGGGGAATAAAATCGCCATCGTGAGTAAGGTAAAACGTATGCGCACCTTCCCGGTATATAAAAGCAGCAGCCTGCGTACACGGTTATATACCCGCAGGTTCTACAGCAACTTCCTGAAACGTTCCCTTGATATAGCGCTGGCAGGTGGAGGCTTACTGGTGCTGAGCCCTGTAATGCTGGTAATTGCTATCCTTATCAGGCTGGAATCCAAAGGCCCCGTATTTTACGCCGCCAAACGCGCCGGCAGGAATTACCGGGTCTTTAAGTTTTACAAGTTCCGGACCATGGTACCGGATGCAGACAGGCAGCTGGATAAAATCAAACACCTCAACCAATACGACGGACAAACAAACGGTCCTGTTTTCATAAAAGTATCCAACGATCCAAGGGTAACCAAACTCGGAAGCTTCCTGCGCAATACCAGCCTGGATGAGATCCCGCAGTTGCTTAATGTACTGAAAGGAGATATGTCGCTGGTAGGGAACCGCCCCTTGCCTTTATATGAAGCCAATACCCTCACTACCGACGAATGGGTGGAAAGATTCCTCGCCCCCGCCGGTATTACAGGCTTATGGCAGGTAAGTAAAAGAGGTAAGAAAGATATGTCCGTAAAAGAAAGGATAGACCTGGATATTGATTACGCCCATAAACGCTCGCTGAGATACGATATGTGGCTGATGGCAAGCACGCCATTCGCGCTTGTACAAAAAGACAATGTATAATGATAACGATTATAGCAGTAATACTGTTTGTTTACCTGGCCGGTTGCGTACTGTACAATCTTTTGTTAGCCATCGCCGGCCGCTTGAGCCGGAAAAAGAAGATTGCATATGAGGAAACGGTTACTTATGCGAAGATTGCCATTCTCATCCCGGCTTATAAGGAAGACAGTATTATTTTATCCACTGTTAACAGTTATAACCGCCTGCACTATCCTTTACACCAGTTTGAAGTAGTAGTGATTGCAGATTCCCTGCAGTCACGGACCATGGAGGAGCTGGCGGCTACTGGTGTGAACGTGATACCGGTTAAGTTCGATAAAAGCACCAAGGCTAAATCGCTGAATGCGGCTTTTGAAAGATTAGGAGACAATTACGACCTGGCGCTGATCTGTGATGCGGATAATATGCTGGAAGCAGATTTTCTTTTAAAGATCAATCATGCTTACCAGCAGGGGCATTATGCTATCCAGGGGCAAAGGGTTGCCAAGAACCTGAATACACCGTTTGCCATCCTGGATGCTGCCAATGAAATCATTGCCAATCATCTTTACCGCAAAGGCGCCAACGCATTGGGGCTGTCGTCTTCTGTAATTGGTTCCGGTATGGCCTTTCATTACCCGCTTATCAAACAGATTCTTAGTGAAATACAGGCTACCGGCGGGTTTGATAAAGTGCTGCAATTACTGGTGATCGCAAAAGGACATAGTATTTTATACCTGGAAGATGCTTATGTGTATGATGAAAAGATTACACATGCGGCCGTATTTGAAAACCAGCGGAAACGCTGGATGTCGAGCCAGCTGGTATATTTGCGCACATTCTGGGGCAGGGGATGGGCTGCTTTATTCAAAGGCAACGTGAATTATTTTAACCTGGCGGTATGCCAGAACGCATTACTGCCGCGTATGCTGCTGCTGGCAGCATTAACGGTTTGTACGGCCACCGGTTTCCTGCTGCAGCGTTTTTCGCCTGTTCCTTTTTACTGGTGGGTGGCTTTGTTTATACTGAATATACTTAGCCTCTTACTGCCCATCCCGGGAAAGTTCTTTACAAAATATCTTCTTACAGCCATGGTTACCTTACCACGCGCTGTTGGCATCATGATATTATTGCTGTTCCGCCTGAAAGGAGCAGATAAAACATTTATACACACTACCCATACACAAACAGGTATTGATAATCCTTTATTAGATGCAGCCAGAAAGTAATACATATTATCCGCTGGTATCCATTATCACTGTTAATTATAACAATGCAAAGGTAACCGTGGAGCTAATGGCCTCCCTTAACAGGATCAGCTATCCTAACCTGGAAGTGATTGTAGTGGATAACGCCTCTGCAGAAAGCCCTGCTACGGCCATAAAGAACGAATACCCATCGGCTATCGTTATTGAAAGCAAAGATAACCTGGGTTTTGCAGGAGGAAATAACCTGGGTATTAAAGCCGCCCGCGGCGAATATCTTTTCCTGGTGAATAATGATACAGAGTTTACCGAAGGATTGATAGAAGGGCTGCTGGAAGTATTTGCCAAACATCCCGACGCTGGTGTGGTAAGCCCTAAGTTTCATTACTTTTTCCAGAAAGGAACCATAGAGTACGCAGGTTATAAAGCAGTAGATACGCTTACCGGCAGAAACAGCATGATAGGCTGCCGGGAACAGGATAATGGCCAGTACGACGCAATATCGGAAACGCATTATGCACACGGGGGAGCGATGATGGTATCTGCGCGCGCCCTCGCCAAAGTAGGACTGATGCCGGAAGTATATTTCCTCTATTACGAGGAATTCGATTGGTGCGAGCAGTTCAAACGCCAGGGCTACAAAATTTACTACCAGTACAAGTCGCTGATCTATCATAAAGAGTCTATGACCACTGGTAAGAACAGTCCCCTGAAAACTTATTATATTACACGTAACAGGATATTATTCATGCGCCGGAACGTAAAGCTTCCTGCCAGGATGTTCTTCATACTGTATTTTATTTTTCTCACTATTCCCAAAAACACAGTTCAGTTTTTACTAAAAAGGGAATCAGTTCATATGAATGCATTCTGGAAAGGAATATTCTGGAATCTTAAACACCCAAAACCGGATAATTTATGTGTGGCATAGCAGGGTTTATTGATTTTACCCAAAAATCAGACGCAGACATCCTGCGTAGCATGACAGATGTAATGGCGCATCGCGGGCCAAATGATGCCGGCTATGAAGTATACGAACATCCCCGGGCCGCTGTAGGATTGGGGCAGCGCCGTTTGTCCATCCTGGATCTCTCCCGGTCCGGCCACCAGCCCATGCACTTCGAACAATATTCCATTATTTTCAATGGCGAGATATATAACTTCAAGGAGATCCGTACAGAGCTGGAAAAGCTGGGCCACCACTTTCATTCCGGCGCCGATACGGAGGTACTGCTGAAAGGCTATGCGCAATGGAAGGAAAAGATCCTCGATAAATGCATCGGCATGTTTGCCTTTGTGATTTATGACCGCACGGCGGAAGAGGTAACCCTTTTCCGCGATCGTGCCGGTGTTAAGCCATTATATTATTATTGGCATAACCGCACCCTGCTTTTTGCCTCCGAACTGAAAGGCATTTGTGAACACCCCGCATTCAGGAAAGAGATCGATGAAAAAAGTTTATCCCTCTTTCTCCAATACAGTTATATTCCTGCTCCTTATACTATTTACAGGAACACGCATAAGCTGAAACCCGGCCACCTGTTGAAGTTGTCGCTGAACGATGCTTCGGTGAAAGAACTGCAGTACTGGAATGTGCTGGATGCTTACCGGCAGCCGCTTACTGGATTGTCTGAATTTGATGTGATCAAACATACGGAGCAACTCATGCATAGTGCATACAATTACCGCATGGTGTCCGATGTACCGGTGGGGGTGTTTCTCAGTGGGGGATACGACAGTGCCAGCGTTGCGGCCCTGTTGCAGTCTGATACTTCCAGCCGCATCAAAACCTTTACCATTGGCTACAAGGAGCCACAGTGGGATGAGTCGAGAGAAGCAAAGAAAATCGCCATGCACCTGGGTACGGAACATCATGAATGGATAGTTGGCCCGGCTGAAGCAAAAGAGGTATTGCATCACCTGCCGGAAATATACGATGAGCCATTTGCTGATAACTCCACGGTACCTACCACATTGGTGAGCAGGTTTGCCAGTAAGGAAGTAAAAGTGGTGCTCTCTGCAGATGGGGGAGATGAAGTGTTTGCAGGATATAATAAATTTAACCAGTCGCTCCGCTATACCGGCAGCTTTCCCAAACCACTGCAACGCACGCTCAGCGCGGCCATGTCGGTAGTATCGCCGGAAGTGATCCCTTATTTTAACAAGCAGTATAACTTCGCTTCCCGCTATGAGAAAATGAAACTGATATGGGCCAGCGGTAAGCCGCAGCATGCCCTGAAATATATCAGCCAGTACCTTACTGAAAATGAAGTGAATTATTATACCGCCGTACCGGCAGATGGATATAAAACCAACTTCGACATGAACGGGGAACTGGACAGCATGAACGATCCGCTGAACCGTTTACTGGCAGTGGATTATAAAACTTTCCTGGTAGATAACAACCTGGTGAAGGTAGACCGGGCCACCATGTCGGTAAGTATTGAAGGCCGCGAACCGATGCTGGATCACCGTTTGGTGGAGTTCCTGGCAAAGGTGCCCGCAGGGCTTAAAGTCAAAGACGGTATCAATAAATATATCCTGAAAACAATTGTACATAAGTATATTCCAAAGTCTTTGATGGAGCGTCCCAAAAGACCTTTTATTGCGCCGTTGCAGGAATGGTTCAGGGATGAGCTGAAGGAGCAGATGCAATATTATCTTTCCGGGGAGCGCCTGGCAAAATCAGGGCTTTTCAATGTGCCGCATGTGGAAGGTTTGTTGAAGAATTACCTGTCGGGTGGTAAAGTGAGTCATCAGAAATTATGGAATATGCTGGTTTTCCAGTTATGGTACAGCCGCTGGATAGAAAAATTATAGTATGGGCAACATGAATGGCAAAACAAGGGTACTTGAAACCATCCGCCAGGGTAAGATCGGCGGGGGAGAAAGTCATGTACTTGACCTGGTGGCGTCGCTGGATAAAACAGCATTTGATCCCATTGTGCTTTCCTTTACAGAAGGCCCTATGATAACGGCTTTACAGAAAATGAATATTCCTGCGTTTGTTATCGAAAGTGAGAAAGCATTTGATATCAGCGTATGGAAAAAGGTGAAGAAATTGATGGAAGACCAGCAGATAGACATTGTGCATGTGCACGGTACCCGCGCCAATACAAATGTGCTGTGGGCTGCACGCCAGCTGCGTTTACCGGTGGTGTACACTATTCATGGCTGGTCTTTTCACGATGGATTACATCCGCTGGCAAAACGTTTACGTATTGCCGCCGAAAAATTTATTACCCGTAAAACGCAGGTGAATATTTGTGTGTCTGAATCCAACCGGCAAACCGGTATCAAAGCCCTGAAAGGGTTTTCCGGTATCGTGGTGAGGAACGGGATCAACCTGCAGAAGTTTAATCCGGATGCGCAATACCCCGATCTGCGCGCGGAATATGGCATACCGGAAGATAAGCTGCTGGTTTGTTTTATTGCACGCATGACTTACCAGAAAGACCCGGTAGGGATGATCAGGGGTTTTGCCGCGGCACTGCAACAGGCGCCACAGCTACATTTGCTGATGATAGGTGATGGAGAGTTGATGGACGCTGCAACAGCTGCTGCGACGGCAGCAGGCATTGAAAAGCAGGTAACATTTGCCGGCTTCCGACAGGATGTACCGGCAGTGCTGCATGCAGCCGACATCTATTGCTTACCCTCCCTGTGGGAAGGCTTCCCCATTGGCGTACTCGAGGCAATGGCGATGGGAAAAGCCGTTATTGCCAGCGATGTGGATGGTACCAAAGAAGCAGTGCAGGATGGAGAGAACGGGCTGCTGGTACCATCAGGCAACCCGGCGGCATTGGCTGCGGCGATGGTGAAGGTAGCGGGCGACAGCGCACTGAGAGCCAGGTTGCAGAACAATGCGAAAGCCGCCATTGCAGCGAATTTTAACGTGGCGGGCATGACAGAAAAAATTGCGGCTGTATATCAACAGCTTTGTAAATAATAACATTTTATCAATTGCAAAATGACAAAAACCGTGATCACCTACGAATACGACCGGATTACCGATATAAAACGACTGAATTTTATAACGGATAGTTTGAAAAGCAACATTCCAGATGGAGGCCGTGTGCTGGATGTAGGATGTGGTAATGGCGTTATCAGCCGGCATCTCGGGCAGTTTGGCTATGAAGTGCTGGGAATAGATATCAGCGAAAAAACAATTGCAGTAGCACAGCAGCGCAATACTTACCCCAATGTAAAATTTGCCGCCATCAGCGCGGAAGCGCTTACAGCCCAGGGGGAAACCTATGATGCCGTGATCTGCAGCGAAGTACTGGAACATCTTGATCAGCCGCAGCTGCTGCTGAATACCATTCATGCGTCGCTGAAGGATGATGGCCTGCTGGTGGTAACTGTGCCCAACGGCAATGGCCCCAGGGAATTGTGTGTAACAAGGCCCATGCTTAAAGCGCGCAACAACCCGGTTTTATGGAAGAACATCAATAAAGTGAAACGCGCGCTCGGGTTTAAAGGTACTACCGCCCAGTCGCAGGCCGATAACCTGGACCATGTGCAGTTCTTCACGCGGAAAGATCTCCAGGAACTGGCGCAGGCAAGTGATTTTAAGATCGTGCGGTTTGCGAAAACCAATTTCGTGGAAGATGTGTTTCCTTTTTCCCTGCTTACAAAACGGCTTAAATTCCTGCAATCGCTCGATTGCCAGGTAGCAGAAATATTGCCTTACAATTTTACCGGTGGCTTTAATACCTTATGGAGAAAAAGCGCCGGTTGATTTCGAATGTTGGTACAAAAAAGAGAAAGGCTGATCAGCGATGATCAGCCTTATCTTTTTATCCGCGGTCCGCTGCGGCATCTATACGGTCAAGCAGCTCCGGCGTCTTACTCATATCGAATTTGCGGGCCAGTAATTTACCCGACTGCAGTATTGCGGGCAGATCGGCCATGGTAAATGTTTTGGGATGTGCGTGCCCCTCGGACCAGTCGATGTAACGTTGATAATCATTTTGCACGGTGTTTTTAAACGGCCCGTTCATGATCACCGTCTGGAAAATAAATTCATCTCCTCCCCAGGTATATTTATAAAAACGCTCCAACTCAGGGTGAGCTTTTATATAACGTAAACACCAGGTGGCGCATTCCTGTGTAAGGCTCCACCAGAGCGACCCTCCATGCACTTCCAGGTTCAGGGGATGCTTTCTTTTCGGCAGCAGTTTATTGATCCACGTAGTGATCCGGTATTTTCCCGGCAGCCGGAGATCTTCAAAATGATAAGCGGTAATTTTGGGCATCATCAGCTTCAGCGCATCGGGGGGAAGCAGGTCCAGGAACTGCTGCCCTGCGCGTTTGCTGAAAAAATCATAAAATACATTCATCGCTGTAAGCGGGTAATCCTGCGCACTGATAAGATGGATAAAGCCATATTGGTTCCCCGAGTTTTCAATGAACTCTATGCCATTCAGGGCAGCCTGTATGGTGCCGTATCCCGCCCAGGTTACATCCACACGTTTCTCTACAAAATATACCTGCGGCAAATTCATCGCAGCCTGCCATTCATTGATATCAGATTTGGCGTCAAGATGTACATAGCAATCAATGAGCGGGTGCTGCAGCCTGTTCAGCAACCGGCACAGCTGTGCCGGATTTTTATGACTCAGTATAATAAAAGCTAGTTTCATAAAACTGAAAATTATTTATACTGTAAACGGAACAGTTTAATCTTTGATAACAATATTTTGCATTCCAGCCAACCGTAATAAATGACGCTTCTCAGGTGCACATCAGGAAGGTAACGCCGCAGGAAGATATATCCGAATACCACTGCAAACAACAGGTTCAGGCTGGAGGCGATGGCTACAGCGCGTATATCTGCAAAGAGTAATACCAGCACAACATCCAGCACAATATTCAATATCAGCTTGATGAGATTTTTATAGAAATTGATCAGCGGCTTGTTGATCATATCCAGCGTTACGCCAATAAACCGGTCGATAGGATAGAGGATGGCGGAAAACAGGAATATCCTTACAATATCCGTAGCAGGAAGATAAGCTTTGGCGGCCAGCAAAAGTATCAGCGGTTTTGTAAATAAAAGCAACCCTATCACAAACGGAAGAATAAGAATAGTAACGGTGCCGGTGTACCTGCAAAAAGCCCTGGACACTTCTTTCCAGTCGTTCCGGTTGGCGGCCGCAGAAATAGTGGGCTGCGAAGTAGCAACAAAGCTGCGCAATATAATTTCTATCACCTCCATAAATTTCTGGGGAATACTGTATACCGCTACCGCAGTAGGGCTTAGCATAGTTCTGAGCACCAGGTTATCAGAGTAATTCAGCAGGGCAGAAGAAAACATGCTGCCTACAATCAGCTTTCCATAATGAAACAATTCTATAGCCTGCGCCTTTGTTCTGGCAGCCATAGTGGTTAAGGCGGTCCAGCGGAATATCATGCAGTAAATACTGGTGATCAGCAGGGATAATGAATAAGTATACAATACATTATGAAGCGTCACCTGTCTCATAAAAAACAAGATACCCAGCAACACCAGGAATGACCCGTTCTGCAACATACGGATCTGCACAATTTTATCGAAGCGGTGCGCTGCCTGCAACACCCATGTAGCAAAGTTAAAGGGTAGCGAAAGTAAGGTCATGATGCCCAGCCAGCCCAGGAAGAAATGCCAGGTAGGGCTGAAGTAAGGATAAGCAACGGCATATACCAGGAGGGAACATAAAATAAAGGATAAGGTAAGCAGCAGGGAAATATACCAGGCGGCCCCGGTTACCTGCCTGCTGGTTGTAATATCGGTGCCGGCGCTGAATTTTATAATGCCTGATTGCAGCATGGCCGTGCGTACCTGGTCCAGGATATTATAAGTGGCCAGGAACAATACCCATTCTCCAAAAGCGCTCAGGGAAAGCATCCTGACCAGCAGCGCAAAGGAAAGTACGTTGAAAAAAGCCATTATAACATTTCCAAGAAGAGAATGGAAATGCCTGTTACGAACAATCGCCAGAAGTTTAAATGCCATGAACCATTAATTACATCAAGTAGTATGAATAATAATGGCTTTTTACAGGATGAGGTTAAAAAAGAAGGAATATCAGATATATCCGGAAGGGCAAAGGTAATTTTTTTATTGATAATAATAAGATTCCGGGAGATGTTATATTTAAAATAGACAAATAAATATAGATATAAAATATTTATACTTTATTTATTGTAATGATATATGTTAATTTTTTTTCTTATGTGAATTAAAAAAATAGCTTTCTTTGCAATAATTAAAACCCTTTTCCCGGGAACTTTTAAGTATCGTGTATGAGAATAGACTTTTAAAAACTACTGCACAAGCCATATATTTATATGATAAACCATCTGCTATTGCTTAGGCAATTTTTTTGCCGCAATATTTATAGGCTAGGCGCTATACTGATAATATCCTGTTTCGGATCCGTCCCTGTTTTCAGCCAGGTGCAGACAGCGCGATCTTTCAGTGATCCGACCATGTCTAACATAAAAGGCTTCTATGAATATCTTCCCGCAGGTTACAGCCAGGGAAGTGGTAAGAAATATCCCCTGATTATGTTCTTTCATGGCAACGGCGAATTGGCCAGCTATGGTTCCCCTTTATCTTCCGTTCTTAGAAATGGTTTGCCCCGTGTGATTGCAGATGGCAGATTTCCCAACACGTTTACGGTGAATAATCAAACCTATTCGTTCATAGTAATATCACCCCAGTTCAATACCTGGCCAGGTTCGGGCGATGTAACACTGTTTAAGAATTACCTGCTTACAAAATATGATATTGATCCCGATCGTATCTATATCACCGGTTTAAGTATGGGCGGTGGATTAACCTGGGGCGCACTCTGTGAAGATAAAACGAAGGCAAAGGCTTTTGCCGGCGCCGCTGTTGTTTGCGGTATGTATCCCCCTACCACTACGCTTGCAGCAGTGGTGGCTTCCAATAACACGCCTGTATGGGCATTTCACAATGATGCCGATCCCACTGTGCCTTCCGACTATTCAAAGAACTGGGTAAAATATATCAACGCTACTGTACCGGCTCCCAATCCGCTGGCAAAGCTTACTATTTACAATTCCGCTTCGCATGATGCATGGACCAAAGCCTATGATCCCGATACGAAGGAAGATGGTAAGAACATGTATGAGTGGATGCTGCAGTATACCAAAAATGGGGCGGTAACAACACCTCCTGTTACAGGCGGGAAGCGCATCGTGGTGCCCATGAGCAACAGCGCCAATGGCAGGGCGGAAATATATTACCCCGACGCCATGAAAACATTTAATGTAAGCCCGGGCGATACTTTATGCATACCGGCAGGGGAATATGAATACCTGCATCTCGGCAATCTTACCGGAACAGCCGATAAACCTATTGTGATCATCAACTGCGGTGGCCAGGTAAAACTGGGCGTAAAGAACCAGGGCACTGCGGCAGTGTTCAATGCGCCTACCTGCCGGTTTGTAGAAATCAGCGGGAGCGGGGATAAGAATTATGAATTTGGTTTTGACCTCAACGGCACTAACATTTCCGGTCTTAAAATATTCGGTCTTACACTGGGCGTAGGAGCATCCGACTTCGACGTACATAATATTTACATCCACGACGGCAACATCCTGTTACAGGCTAAAACCCTGCAAACCTGCGCCCAGCCGCAGTATCTTGAAGGCGCCTTCGTAATGAAGAATGTGAAACTGCATCATATTAAATGCCGCAACTCTTCAGGTGAAGGCTTTTACATTGGTAACACGCATTATTACTGGACGGAAGGCACCTGTGTGGATATGAGATCGCACTGGATTGAAAACCTCTGGGTGTACGACAACGACCTGGAGAATATCGGGAGCGACGGGATACAGATATCAATGGCTAAAAACGGCGATAACCGCGTGTTTAATAACCGCCTCGTAAATTATGCCACGTCAAAAAATTCTGCACATGGCTACGGTATCCTCATCGGTTCCGGCTCCAGCCTGAAAGTGTATAATAATACGATCACCACAGGCTACATGCCGGGAATAACCGTTTTCGGTTCAGGTGTAAGCGAAATATATAATAACGTGATCTCCGATATTTTTTATGAAGGGATCAATGTGGCAGATAAGATACCCGAAAATACCACCGCAGATCTTTTTCCACCTCCCGCTGCTATTATCTACAATAACACCATCGTTAATACAGATGCAGGTAAGAACGGTATCAAAATATTTGCCTATTTAACCCCCATCGGTCACCAGGTATATAATAACCTCCTGGTGGAAACCGGAACTGCCTTCGATTACCCTTCAAAAGGATTGTATATAAAAGGAGATCAGCCGATTAAGCTCACTTCAGGAAACAACCTTTGTTATACCGATGTAGCCTCCGCTAATTTCGTGGATGGCGCAGCTAAAAACTACCGGTTGCTATCTACTTCCACTGCCGTAAACACGGGCAGGGATATGAGCGACTTTGCACTGAAAACGGATTTTGACAATACCGCAAGGCCCCAGCAAAGTAAATACGATGTTGGCGCGTTTGAATTTAAGTCCGGCGGCACCACTTCCCCGCCTGTTTCAAATGCAGGCAGTGATATAACCATCACCTTACCGGTTGACTATGCAACGCTTGATGGCGCTTTGTCCACCGCTTCTTCCGGCAGTGCCATTCAAAGCTATGCCTGGAAGAAGATCTCCGGCCCGGCAGCGGGAACAATTGTGAGCCCCAATACAGTGAAAACAAATGTAACCGATCTTACCCAGGGCAGCTACGTATATGCATTAACGGTAACCGATCAAAACGGCCTTACGGATGCCGACAGTGTAACCGTTACCGTTAAGCCTGCCGCCAATAAACCACCGGTAGCCAGCGCAGGAAGCGATATCCAGGTACAGTTACCGGTAAACACTGCTTCGCTGGATGGCAGCGCTTCTTCCGATGCGGATGGTCAGATCACAACATGGGCCTGGGCCAAAACCGCCGGCCCGGCCGGGGGGGATCTTTCCGCTGCCAACGCCGCAAAAACGAATGTAAGCAACCTGGTAGCGGGCACATATACCTATCGCCTCATTATTACAGACAATGCCGGTGCAAAAGATACCGCCACCGTGAAAGTGACGGTATTGGCTGCCGCTAATAAACCACCCGTAGCCAATGCAGGGAAAAACATCCAGGTACAATTGCCGGTAAACACTGCCACGCTTAATGGCAGCGCTTCTACGGATGCCGATGGACAGATCGTAAGCTGGTTATGGCAGAAAACTGCCGGTCCTGCCGGTGGCGACCTGGCCACAGCCGATGCTGCGCAAACTGCCGTGAACAATCTTGCTGTGGGCACTTACTCTTACCAGCTAACCGTAACAGATAATAATAACGCTACCGCCACGGCTACTGTAACCATATTGGTGCTGGCAGCAGCGCCCAACCAATCGCCGGTAGCAGATGCCGGCAATAACATTACCATACAATTGCCCGTAAACAGCGCCGCCCTGGATGGCAGTGCCTCCACAGATGCGGACGGACAAATTGTAACCTGGCTGTGGGAAAAAACTGCCGGTCCTGCCGGTGGCAACATTGCCAGCGCAGGTACCGCTAAAACAAACGTGACTAACCTGCAGGAGGGAACATACACTTTCCGCCTTACGGTTACAGATAACAACGGCGCTACAAGTACCGCCACTGTAAATGTAGTGGTAACAGCGGCCCCTGTTAACAAGCCGCCGGTAGTTGTTGTGGGCCCTGATATTACCGTACAGTTGCCGGTAAGCAGCGCCGCCCTGGATGGAAGTGCTTCCAGTGATGCCGATGGGCAAATCGCCACCTGGCAGTGGGAGAAAACTGCCGGTCCTGCCGGTGGCAACATTGCCAGTGCAGCTACCGCTAAAACAAACGTGACTAACCTGCAGGAGGGAACATACACTTTCCGCCTTACGGTTACAGACAACAACGGCGCTACAAGCAATGCCACCATTAAGATTACGGTATTACGGGCAGAGAATAAAGCGCCGGTGGCACAAACACAGGGCGACAGGAGCATTCAGCAGCCTATGAATTCATTCATTGCCGATGGCAGCTCCTCTTATGACCCGGATGGTACTATTGTGAAGTATGAATGGACGCAGGTAAGCGGTCCCACCAGCGCTAATCTGAAGAGCCCCGACCAGGTACAAACCCTGATCAATGGCCTGCAGGCAGGGCTGTACCAGTTCCGGCTCACCGTTACAGATGACAGGGACGCAACAGCTACCACTACCTTTAACTTAACGGTAATAGGCAACGATATCATTTCTCATGCAGATGATTCGCTGGCCATATCTCCCAATCCTGCAACAAACTTCATACGCCTGAAGATTGTCCGCAAGAGCGAACAGCCTTTGCAGGTCAGGATTTTTGATATGAATGGCCGCATACGGCAACAGTTAATGTTTACCACGCCCGACTCATTCCAGTCGGATGTAAACATCAGTAATTTATCAAACGGACATTTTATAGTGGAGGTGAAGTCGCAGGACAACAGCTATAATAAGAAAGGACGTTTTATAAAAATAAGCAACTAGATTTTTTCCCAGGTACCACTGGATGGCTGATAC
>NZ_DATCRD010000200.1:0-7899 GCF_036569185.1 Chitinophaga sp. | reverse complement strand
GAAGTATAGCCAAGTAACAGCTGATCACCGTTTGCAGGGTATAAGCGCAGCAGGTTATATACTGCCAGGTATCCTTCCGGCTGGGAGATTTTATAATGCCCCGCATCTGTGTAGTTACCCAACGTTTCAGGATGAGCAAGTGTACCTGCCGTTTGCGTAAGCATCTGGAACCCTTCTGCATAAAACGGAGTAGTGGGTGGTAATATTCCACCGGCTATGCCCGTCATTACTTCTTTCAATTTCAACGGCGCTCTACCGGTATTGACTATACGAATCTCACATTGATCATTGTTCCAGTTACGGATCACTTTGATGTAATCCGGCGCTATGCTGCCATCAGCGGTATACACTACCGGGGCACTACTTTTCAGCGCTTTAATGAACTGCTCCGGAGTTCCGGCCCAGGTGGCAATACTTTCCGGGAGCAAACAGGCAATCAAAAACCAGCTGTACTTTTTCATCGTGGATATATTTTGGTGGTAGCGTAAGCTCAAATAATCTCATCAACTCCCGGCCTCTCTGTCTTTACTGTTCTCTTATATTTGCCTTCCGGCAGATAAATATCTGTCAATAACCTTTTATGCTTTAGTCTGTTGTACCTTTTCACAGGTAACGTTATCCCATGTACGAATATCGTACCTGCAAACCGCAATAGGCATATGTTTGGAACAATTCATAAGATATCATAAGTTTTACCGGGTGCAGTAGAAAAATCATACTCAAAAACTTTTTTCAACTGCAACACCGGTAATTTTGTTGGATCTTTCACCACAGTCCGCACAGGCAGCTGTACCTGGTAAAACGGATTGGTATTATTGCCGACAGCTATTTTCGCGGGTTTTCCATTAACACTAACGGTTACCTGCGTACGAATACGGCAGTTCCCTCCTAACGCGGAACGGATAACAGCATGTGTAAGCTGTCCATTCTTCCAATCCATATCTACTTCAAAACCACCTCTGGCCTTTAATCCCTTCACACTGCCTGAAGGCCAGGCATCCGGTAATGCCGGCAGCAGGTATAAAACACCATCATGGCTCTGCAGCAACATTTCCGTAATACCGGAGGTTACACCAAAGTTGCCATCGATCTGGAACGGAGGATGTGCGTCAAACAGGTTGGGATAGGATCCTCCGCTGTTATCGGCTACACTCACTGTCTGTCCACCTGCCAGGAACAATTGTTTATTCAACATGGTGTAGGCATGATTGCCGTCTTCCAGGCGGGCCCACCAGTTTATTTTCCATGATTTAGACCAGCCGGTACCTCCATCTCCCCGTAACAGCAAACTACGTATAGCCGCTGCAGATAGTATGCTATCTCTCCGTGGTGAAATGAAATTTCCGGGGAACAAGCCATACAGGTGGGATACGTGGCGGTGGGAATCTTTCGGATCGTCCCAGTCTTTATACCACTCCTGTAATTGCCCGTACTGCCCGGTGTGGAACGGATACATTTCCTTCATGGTTTGTTTGATACGCGATACCAGGCCGGCATCCTGCTGCAGCACCTCAGCTGCGCGGATCGTGTTACTAAACAGGTCGTGGATAATGGAAAGGTCCATGGTAGTGGCAATGCTCACAGATCCCTCCCGTTTACCATTCACCATAAAATTATTTTCCGGTGTAGTAGAAGGGCTTGTAACCCATTGACCATCGCTATTTTTCACCAGCCAGTCGAGCATAAAAACGGCAGCTCCTTTCAGATCGGGGTATACCTGCTGCAGCATTTTCTTATCGCCGGTGAACTGGTAATGCTCCCATAAATGCCGGCTCAGCCAGGCGCCGCCCATAGGCCATATGGCCCATTTGGGATTACCGCTGGGATCAGAAAAATCAAACCCGCCGGCCGGGTTGGTCATACCCCATATGTCGGAATTATGATGGGCGGTCCAGCCGCTTGCGCCATAGTTAACGGAAGCGGTTATACGCCCGTGTTTAGCCAGCTGCGATATAAAATCAAATAGCGGGCTGCCACATTCCGACAGGTTAGCAGTTTCCGATGGCCAATAGTTCATCTCCGTATTGATGTTAATGGTATAGTTAGAGCCCCATGGCGGCTGCATCTCTTTATTCCACAATCCCTGCAGGTTCATGGCTGGTCCTCCTTTACGGGAACCGGCTATCATCAGGTAGCGGCCGTATTGGTACAGCAGTGTAGTAAGCTGCGGATCACGGTTTCCACCATGAAGGGTGTATACTTTCAATCGTTCGTCTGTTGGCTGTAAAGCGGAAGTGTCTTTTCCAAGATCAAGCTGCACACGGCTGAATAACGGCGTATAGTCATTCACGTGGTCATCCAGTAACCGGGCATAGCTTCTGGCCTGTTGCAAAGGAGCCACAGCAGCCAGGTGAGGATCTTTGCCATTGGGCAATCCGTCTTTATAGCCGGTCCCTACCGATAACAGGAGCACAACTTCGTTGGCGCCGGAGATATGTATGCCACCGGTATCCGCTTTTACCAGTCCCCCGCTTACCTGCGCATCAAGATGTACTTCGTAATTAATGCCTTTATCGCCATAAACAACCTGCTTTGGCTCATAGGCTCTTGCCGCCACGTACTCCGGGCATCTGCCTTTCATGACTATATAATGCGGGCTCACCACCGCATTGGTATGTGGCATCGGGTTGGCGAAGCGGGTGCTGAATGTAAGTTGTCCCGGTTTACTGGCTGCATATCGTATCACTAATAACTGGTCGGGGTAACTACAAAACACTTCTCTCGTATAGGCGATGCCGTTAGCTACATAACTAACATGGGCTATTCCGTTGTTCAGATCCAGTTCACGTTTATACTGCGCCGCTTCCTGTGGTATATCGCTGCTTATAAAAAGACTCCCCAATGTTAGATACCTGGCGCTGTAGGTGCCCATCATCTTACGGGCCAGCTGATCGGCTTCCATGTATTTTCCGGCTGCCAGCAAGCGGCGGATAAGCGGCAGCGCGTCTTTTGCCGCCGGGTTATTACCATCGCGGGGAACGCCGGACCACAGGTAGCCTTCATTAAGCTGCAGTTCTTCCTGCTGTACACCTCCGAAAACCATGGCGCCGATACGGCCGTTGCCAACGGGCAAGGCTTCCACCCACTGCCGGGCTGGTTGCCGGTACCAGAGCTTCAGAAGGGAATCTGCCGGTAATGCGGCACTGGTGCTTACGAAGACTAACATCAGCGAGGCTGCTAACAGATATTTTATCATCCATGTATTATTTTTCAGGTTGAGCTATGCCTGTTTTCATTCCTTTGCCTGCCATCACTTTTATATTGCCACCGTTAACGGCTATACACATACCTGCCCGTCCGTTGGCCAGTGCTGCGTGTTCGGAGAAAGGGGAATGCATATCAATATGCCGGCATTCGTTCTTTCATCATGGAATTTATCAGTTTTGACAAGCGTTATACTTCCGGCTACATCAATTAATATAGTTAACACTTCTGCAGGAATTTTGTACCAGTATAACCCGAAACTATGCAATCGGTTGCAAATAAATGTATGCAATTTTACCCATTTCAGGTATCTTTTTCAGGCAGCATGAAAAAAGATATATAGCAAAAAGCCGGATGATTAAAATGAAAAAGCCCCTGTCTTTCAAAAAGAAAAAAAATTATACAATAATTGTTTCGCCCAATCGTCTGTTAGTAAAGTGAGGATGTTGTTATGAAAAAAGAAAAACAATCCATCATTGCATCATACCGGCTGGAAGAACTTCTTGTTGTTCCGGGGTTGATGATAGATGTTCATTATAAAAAAGCCGGGGAACCGGCACATCACCCCAATGCAGATCTGACCACTGCCCACCGGCATGAGTTTTACACATTGGCGATAACAGGTAAAACGGGAAGTCAGCATATGGTAGATTTCAGGCTGATAGACATGCCTCCTGAGAGTATGTTCCTGCTGGCACCATGGCAGGTACATTTATCTTCGGATGCTGATCAGGCATTGGATGTGTACCTGATCTCTTTCACGGCTGATTTTTTACCCGCTGGTTTCCCTGCCTTACCTGTATGTATGGAATGCCCCGTAATACCCGACAGTGCCACCTACCAGGAGATATGGCACCTATGCGCACAGCTGCTCAAGGAATTTAAAACCCGCAAAGCGCTTCAGGAGCAGGTATTACAACACTACCTGGCAGTATTGCTGACATACTTTATGCGTTATCTTCCGGAAAATACCAAAAGTTCATCCCTCCAACCGGAATTACTAACCCGTTACCGGGAACTGATGGAAAAGCATTTGCTGTGCTGGAGCAGCTCCGGCGATTATGCGCGGGCACTGCATGTCACCACAGATCATCTGAACGAAGTGGTGAAACAGGAAACGGGCCAAACTGCTTCTGCTTTGCTGGCCGCAAGACGGATACTGGAAGCCAAGCGCATGTTACTGCATTCTTCGCATGGCATCAAGGAAATAGCCTGGTGCCTGCAGTTCAATGAGGTGACCTATTTCAACCGTTTTTTTAAACAGCATACCGGACAAACACCAGTTGCTTTCCGGATTTCGAGCCGGGAAAAGTATAATTATAACCCGGAATAGTATAATAGTAGAAAAGTAGGGGTCCGTTAGCTTTGCTGAAACAATTTAGTTTATGAAAGCATCTATAATTTTACCTGACGATGTTAACCATGATGGAATAAACGGTCGAACCCTGAGAAAAGTGTTGTAACCACTTACCCTTCTGTGACCACCATCAGATAATCATCCAAATACAGTTATATGATTTCGATTAAAGACAGGGCGACCAGTTTCCTGATGTCGCGCATAGGAAAAACTGCGCGTGTCATAAACCTGGCGCGTATAGGAAATTTTTTACTGGAGATAGACCTGCAACTGCCACAGGCGTTACCTGAACGCAGCACCCAGCATCTTAAATGCGAGGTAGCGCCATACACTTACCGCGATTATACGGTAGCAAACTGGGATACTGCTAAACAAACCGCCACACTTGTAGTGGATTGCGGGCACGAAGGTATGGGCAGTTCCTGGGCGCTGGGCCTGCAACCTGGTGATGAAGTGTACTACGCCGGGCCTGGTGGCGGCCTTCATCAACCGTCTGCCGCACAACACCTGGTTTGCATAGGAGATGCAAGCGCCACAGGGCATTTTCACTCTTTGTATCTGCGGAAAGCAGCCGGGCAACAGTTTCATTGTTTCCTTCAACTGGAAGATCCTGCCACGCGGCAACTACTGCAAATGCCGGTACAACCACTTTCCAATAACGGTCACTATTTCACTGATCTGCATGAATGGCTATACCATTATGATTTCCCGGTGGCAAATACAACTTATTATGTAGCAGGTAATCAGCAGATGGTGGTACAGGTGCGTAAATCGTTACGTCAGCAAGGCAAACAGGTAAAGGCACAGGGGTTCTGGGGCTAAACATTGCAGCATCAGACCAGGTGTTCTTTCATTGCCTTTACAATAGCATTGGAGCGGGAATTCACATCGAGCTTACGATAAATATTCATGATATGGGAGCGAACTGTTCCCACACTGATATGACATCCGTCGGCTACCTGCTTATAGGTGTCGCCGTTTACCAGGCAACGTAAAATTTCTTTTTCCCTTGGTGATAATCCGTAGGGGTCCTGATAAACCTGCTTCTCCTTCCGGAAGAAGGCCAGTACTTTATTTACCGCTACCAGGTTCGATTGCAAAGCAGTTTCATACACCTGGGCAATAAATTCCGACAGGGAAACGGGCGGCATATGATCCACTTTAAACGTATCGGTGGCTGCCTGTACCGGCCTTAGTCCCTGCTCCGTTTCATTCAGGGTAAGCAGTAGCACATTTATATCAGGGTAAGCTGCTTTTACTATGCTGGCGGCTTCTATTGTGGTCAGTCCGGGTATCTCTATATCCATAAAAACCAGGTTGCAGATATCTTTTGCTAATTGTTGTAACGTTTCTGATGATTCGCTGTGCAATCCCGAAACCTCTAAAACAGGCGCTGTTCCTAAACTACCAGGATTAATAGGCCGCACTTTTTTCATAAATATTCCTTTTGGGTTATGTATATTCATATGAAATTTCCCATTAATAACTGCTAGTTCCCAGAGGCTGGTATGGTTGATAAATTGTAATGGAAAAGAATCACACGGTTCCCATACCCGTAACAAATTTGAAACAATTACATGCAGCAGTCAATCGGATATATATATGGTTTTTCAATAAATATTAATATACAATTCATTTTATATTACCGATAAAACGAAAATGTAACGTGGTTGCTGGCAGTCTTTTAATGGATTAACGGGAATATAATCAATTACTAATCAACTATTTAAAAGTTGACTCTCTTCTCATTTAAAACAAATTATACTTTAATATATATCACAATTGCACTTTTCCGGCGGCCCGCCGCTCAGTTCCCTTTGCCCCCGTGAGGTCGTCTCCAAGTGCTGACCGGTACTTTTCTGCTATTGCCTCCAGGGCTTTCACTACTTCCGGGAACTGTTTCTGCACATCCAGGGTTTCTCCCGGGTCCCGCCTCATATCATATAAAGCCATTGGCACCTCTACTTCCGGTTGTGCTCCCGGAAAGCCATCATACCCGGGGAGATTTAGTTTATATGTTCTTGCTTTATGCGGAAGCACCAGCTTCCACGGCCCCTTCCTGATAGCTTCCAGGCTATTTACCTGGTAATATACGGCCAGCTCATCTCTTGGGTTCGCATCTGCTTCATTAAATAATAATGACTTTAAATCCACGCCGTCAATTTTGCGGACAGGCAATGCGGCCCCGCATAAATTAGCAACCGTGGGCAACACATCTATAGTAGAAGCCATTTTATTACAAACACTACCAGCAGGGATCTTTCCCGGCCAGCGCATAATACATGGCACCCTCACTCCTCCTTCCCAGGATGTACCTTTACCTTCGCGCAGGCCACCCGTATTTCCGGCATGGTTACCATACGATAACCACGGACCATTATCACTGGTAAAAATCACCAGGGTGTTATCCGATAACCCGTTTTCATCCAACGTTTTTAATACCTGGCCAACAGACCAGTCTATTTCTTCCACCACATCTCCAAAAAGCCCATCCTTACTTTTTCCTTTATGCTTATCTGAAACTGCAATAGGCACATGTGGCATGCTATGCGCCAGGTAAAGAAAAAACGGCTGCTGCCTGTTATTTTTTATAAAACGGCAAGCCCTTTCAGTGTAGAGCGTGGTAAGCTGCGATTGATCTTCCAGCGTTTTAATATACCTCAGTGGTTTATTACCTTCAATCAGCGGCAAAGGGGGATACTTTCTACGGGGATTGGCAGAGGTGTCCGTATAAGGCTTCCCATCATAATGCACCGGCCACATATCGTTCGAATAGGGAAGACCCAGGTATTCATCAAAACCGTGCTGCAAAGGCAGCCAGGGCTCCTTGCTTCCCAGGTGCCATTTACCCACCATCCCGGTACGATAACCCTGCGCTTTCAGAACGGATGCAATAGTTTGTTCCGCGGTGTCCAGCGCTATAGGTGAAGCTGGCGACAAAGCTCCATGAATGCCGACCCTGTTCGGGTAACAGCCTGTCAGTAACCCGGCTCTTGATGCAGAACAAACTGCCTGCGCGGCGTAAAAATAGGTAAAACGCATGCCCTGTGCGGCCATACGGTTAATATTGGGGGTATGCCAGGGAGTACCGGCAAAACATTCAAGATCACCATACCCCATATCATCCATGAAGATAATTACGATATTCGGCTTTTTTGCCACCGGCAAAGGCGCGGTAAAACTGAAAGATACAGCCACCAACAGGAATTTACTCAGGCAAAAAAAGGCGTTTTTCATTCAGGATGTTTAACAATAAAAAATGGTGAGTATAAAAATATACATCTTCCGGAGATTTCCCAGAAAAATTTATGCGGGTTTTGTCTGACTCAGGATTATGA
>NZ_DATCRD010000199.1:0-14283 GCF_036569185.1 Chitinophaga sp. | reverse complement strand
GGACATTGCCGCTCGCAGCGAAGCCGCATTGGAGAAATGGGGGCTTATGGGACTGCAACCCGGCCAGCCACTGTCTACACTCAGCGGCGGCGAAAAAACGAGGCTGTTCCTTGCCGGCATCGATATCTTTGAGCCTTCCATTGTGCTGCTGGACGAGCCCACCAACCATCTCGATTACCAGGCACGGGAACAGCTATACGAATGGATGGCCGGCACTTCCTGCACTTTGCTGATCGTGAGCCACGACCGGCAACTGCTGCGCATCTGCGAGCCTATCTGGGAATTACAGGCCAACGGCATTAAAACCTACGGAGGCAATTATGATTTCTACGCTGAACAAAAAAGTATTGAAACAGATGCATTGCAACAGCGTGTGGCCCACCAGGAGAAAACGCTGAAAGAAGCCAAAAAGCAACGCCAGGAAGCATTGGAGCGCAAGCAACATGCGGATGCACAGGCCAGGAAAAAGGCCAGAAGCGGTGGAATACCCAAGATATTGCTGAACGGAAGAAAGAACCATGCAGAAGTATCTGCCGCAAAATTAAAACAGGTGCACAATGAAAAGGTAGAAGAACTGCGCGCAGGCTGGCAGGAACTTTCAGCAATGACGCAGATCCAACGCATGATGAAGGGATACTTTGAACAATCATCGCTGCATACAGGAAAAGTACTGGTACAGGCTACCGGCATCAACTTCGGGTGGGCGCCGCAACACGATGCAGCGCCCCCGGAGCCCGCAGCAACTGGTGCACCGTCAATATTCATATCTCCCGGGAACATGCTCTGGCAAACACCGCTCACCTTTACCATCCGCAGCGGGCAGCGGCTGGCCATTACAGGCCCCAACGGCAGCGGCAAGTCCACCCTGCTGCAACTGGTACTTGGCCGGCTGCAGCCAACTATTGGTGAAATGCATACTGCTATTAGTCGCAGCCTGTTGCTGGACCAGGACTACACGCTGATCGACCGCGAAAAAACGGTATTGCAGCAGGCGTTGTCTTACAACAATAACGGGCTGGAAATATCGATGGTAAAAACAGTGCTGGTGAATTTCCTTTTTGGTCCGGACACCTGGGATAAGCCCTGCGCCGTATTAAGCGGCGGTGAAATGCTGCGGCTCGCGCTTTGCAGCATGACCCTGCAGGACAAAGCCCCCGATGTGATCCTGCTGGACGAGCCTACCAATAACCTGGACCTGCAGAATATCCATATTCTTACGCAGATCTTCAGGGATTACAAAGGCACCTTGCTGGTCATTTCCCATGATGCCGACTTTATTGAAGAAGTGGGCGTGGATGATGTACTGGCGTTAGGCAGGTAGGTGCGCTACTGTTATAAAGCTGCCATCCGGTGGGAATTTATTTATTGTTTAATTTTGTATTAAGCCTATAAGGAGTTTCCAGGACTGGATGGCAGTTTTTTCTCTGATAAAATGTATGCTATTCTCTACAGGAGCAAGCTTTGCCTGCATTTGCAGTGGCATGCCGATACAGCAGATGATCCGTTGCCTGGAGGTTCCGTTGTCAGGATCTATGTCGGGAATATTCAACCGGTTTTTGAAGAGTTCCTGGATAGAGGCACCGTTACAAGGGATAAATTCAGGACAAAAACACCCTGGAATACCAATGAGTTTGGGTTCCACGACTTAAATAATAACGCCATTTTTATAATGGAAGATGCGGACGATCGTCGCACAACGTTTGAAAAATAAAAGGCATCCGCCACCGGAAATGTCAGTTCATTAACCTGCAGATATGAATAGCATTGAAGAAATATACTATGAAGCAAAGTCCGACAAATGGTTTAAGAGGTTTGCCGTTTTTTGTCGCATTGCTTTGGCGTTGAGTTTTATTCCGGCTGGCCTGGTTAAAATTATGGGGGAACGTTTCGCCGAAGGCCTGCCCCACAATAACCCGTTAGGGCATTACTTTGATGCCTTACAGCTCACAGGATATTATTACACTTTCATTGGTATCGCCCAGATCATCACAGCCATTTTATTATTGATACCCAGAACCGCTCTGCTCGGTGCGTTGATGTATTTTCCTATAATAGTTAATATTTGCGTGCTGACTTATGCCACACGTTTTGCAGGCACCAGGATCAACACCATGATGCTGCTGGCAAGCTTATTTTTATTAATCTGGGATTATGACCGTTTAAAATATATACTGCCATTTAAACAGCCAGAACCACGTCCTCTTGTTTTATTAAAAAAGCCACTGGGTATACGCCTCCGGATCATATTCTTTGGAGGTTCCATCGCGATCCTGGCCTTCATTATAATCGGTACGTTCTATTTATATGAGATTGGGCCAGGCAACTCTGAAGCTGAGTGCAGCAATCAATGCGCTTCCAGCAAAAATCCTGCGGCCTGTGAAGCTTTCTGCAACTGCATTTATAAGGAAGGGCGGCCGCTGGATAGTTGCCTGGCTGCTTACGATAAGGCAAAAGATATACGCAAACCCGGTACAAAATAAGATACAAAATTTCTCATTCAATGGTGCCATATGGATTAAATGGTACCACACCGGTGATTTTAACGGGAAGGAAGGTTCCTTCCGCGGTCAGATACTGCAAAACATCCCCGGTTCTGCACAGCAACGGGAACCCGTACTGTACTTCTGTAACGCCGTAGCCGGGCGCTTCTTCCAGCATCACATCATCAAATGCCTGTTTGCTCAGCGGCTTACCTGCTGCATCCAGCACCGTAAATTCCCCTCCTCTCTGCGCGAGAAATCCGCGCCCGTTTTTTTCCACCAGCAAGCGGTCGTAAATGGGGGCTATGATTATTTTACCGCTATTATCAGTATATCCATACAGGGGGTATTCACTGCCGGCTACTTTCTTTTCCAGTAAACGGGATTTCGCTGCCGGCGGCGGCAGTTTCTCTTTAGGCGCCGGTACTTTCATGCCTTTAAAATTAAAAAAGACGCCTGCATAATCCTCCTTCCGGGTGGCCCGTAACAGGTTGGTGTCTGCCTCCGATATGTCTACGTTGTTATAAATAGCCGGGATCAGCATTTTCTTATGCATGATGTCGTACACACCGGCGCCGGTTTCTTTCTTTACAGCTACCAACCCGGGCACAAGCGCCTCTACTTTTTTATATTCCATGGGCAAAACCTGTTGCCCCGAGGTGCTATATAATCCATACATCTCCTGGTAACTTACTTCCAGCAGATCCATACCGGGAGCGGTAACCGTGGTACCTTCAATATCAAAAAAAGCGGGTTCTACTATTTTCCCGTTGGCCGGATTATAAAAGCCATACAGCGCTTTTTGTTTCAGCTTGAAAAGAGGCGTTTCAAAACGTTTATCCATCAGCGTTATAGCTGTATAATCTTTAGGCAGTATCTTTTTACCGGTACTATCTGCCAGGTTGTAATTACCATCTACGGGTATAATAAAATATTCGCCGGCTGCCACTACATCTCCCTCATATACCGGGGGAATAATTACTTTACCATCTTCCCGGAGTATACCTGTTTTACCGTTTTGCATGATCCGCAGGTAAGGTCCGTAACCTTGTTCATTGTAGGCATCCGTGATATCATCATAAATAAAATCTGCTATTTGCCTTCCATCTTCTCCAACCAGGCCGTACTTATCATTCTTCCTTGCCTTGAGAGCGCCGTTACTGGTGACCGTCATATCAGTGTACTCAGGTGCAGCATATTCTTTTTTATTTTCCAGGTTGATGGCAACATCCTGCCCGTTCTTTTTTAAACTCATGATCCAGTTATCGCTGCGCATGAAATAATGTTCATGTTCATACTCAAAGGGGATCAGGATATTGTTATGAAAGTCGATGATCCCCCATTTACCATTCTGCTGTGCAAAGAGGTAATCCCCTTTGCTGCCGCAGCCTCCGCAATAGTCGAATGATTCATAAACAGCCGGTATCAGCAGTTTATTTTCCGCAGTGCTGTAAATACCCCATTTACCACCGGTTTTCACGTCAAAGTGCTGATCATCCAATATCCCGGCGTCTTCAAACTGCAGGGGCAGCAACAGTTTGCCGTAGGTATCTGCATAGGCCATTTTTCCATCACGGCGTAATTCCAGGTAGGTTTTCCATTTCATTTCAATAGTATCGTATTCAGCGGGCAGCACCCATTTCCCGTTATTATTTACAATACCTGTTTTACCGTTGCTGGTTACCAGCATCATAGTTGTCTCTTTATCGGGAACAATCAGCGAGTGCCCGATTTCGTCGGCAGGCGTAGTTGTAACCGGGTGATACATAGCCAGTATCCGGTCAAACGCCTTCTTACCGGAAATATCAATATACCAGCTCTTCTCCCCTTCCTCCACGCGGGCAAACCCGTTGCTGAATACAGATGCCTGCTGGGCAGGTAAAATGCGGGCTGCCAGCAGCAATACGCCTGCCAGTAAATAACGTATATGCCTGGCTGTTATACTTTTAATCGTCATATCCTTTTTTCTTCTTTGATTTGTATGGGAATGATTTTCCCTGTGCATCAAGATAAAAATACCACTCTCCCTGTTTCACCAGTAAAGGGAAAAGATTTCTTTCATATCCCTGGTTGGTTTCCATCTCATCAAAAATAGCGGGGATGATCATTTTGCCGGTGGCATCGGCAATACCATTTTTGCCTTCACGGGTTACCTCAAACAGTTTATTATCTTCCCGGTAACGGATATCGTCAAATTCCACTGGTAAAATGATCCTGCCCAGGGTATCAGTGATGCCGTATTTGTTGTTGCGGCCCACTTTAAAAAAGGGAGCGCCGTATAAATCGTTTATTTCGCTGTATTCCACGGGCAGCAGCACTTTCCCTTCCCGGGTGATCAACCCTCTCAGCTTGCCCTGCTTTACCAGGATCTGGTTTCCCAGGGTAGTAAGATCATCGGCGGTGATGGGATAAACAACTTCTTTGTTGCGGTTAATAATACCATACAGCGTTTGGTTGGGCGTAATATCTTTTCCCGCCAGGGCCAGGCCATTCCAGAAATCTCCTACAAAACTGTAGCCATCAAAAACTATCTCTTTACCATTGGCATCCAGGAACAGGTTGTTGCGGGTACTGCTATAACTGCCCCATACTTTTAACAGCCCATCGCTGAACTGTGCATTCCTTCGCCTGGTACTTTCCGGCATCAGCAGCCGGGTAGCCCGGTCTTCTTTAAATTCCCATTGGTTACTGCTGTACAACACATTACCGGCAATATCCGTGAGGGCACTGGTAGTGGTGCCGTCATCGTTATATTTCGTTTCCACTATCCGGTTGGTATCTACCGCTGTAAAGAACCCGTATTGTTTTCCCTCACGGATAATTTTACCGGTGGCATCTGCCATTGAAGTAGTATCGCCATTGCGCAGGAACAACACACTGTTGTTTTGCCACTGTATCCAGTTGTACTTTGCGGGAAGGATCTCTTTCCCGGTAGCGGTATTGAACAAACCAAGCCGCTCTCCTTTGAGAACGGCCAGGTAATTTTTTTTATTTTCCCCTGCAAGATCATCAAGGTAGGAGTAGCTGCTATTATAACCACTCATTAAACCATCATACGCGGGTGGAATAATAACTTTTCCGTCCAATCCAAGGAGGCCTGTTCTGCCCTGCTGTTCTACTTCCAGGTAAACTGTTCTTTCCCGTAAGAAGGGTGTTATACGGTTGTAGGCAAATGGCAGCAATTGTTTTCCATCAGCATCAAACACACCGGTGGCCGTTCCGTTGTTTACGAGGAAAACCAATGGTATGGCCAATACGGGCGTTGCTGTACTGCCCGGCGCCGTTATTACGGGGCCATCATATATTTCCCTTCCTTCTGCATTAACGGCTTTAATGTCGCTATACTGCGCCGGGATGATCTCCTTACCGGCTGCATTTACCACGCCGTACTTCCCGCCCTTGTTCACTTTCATCACAATACCCATCAATGATGCTTCGGTATACTGCGGCGGCAGCAGTGTTTTGCCATGTGCATCCACAATGCCGGTTTTGCCGTTTTGTGTAACTGCAAAGAGATCACTACCAGGTCCCATGCTGCACTTATCATAGCTGGCCGGCACCACAATGCGGCCATCGTGATCCATCACGCCTGCTTTACCTTTGGCTGTAAAGCCGAAGTAAGTATTGTTGCTGCTGAGGTAATTAAATGATTCATATTCCGTGGGCACAATAATGGTCCCATCTTCTGCTGCCAATCCTGCTTTCCCTGCTTTCTTTATTTCTATGGTATAATCGCGTACATAACTTTTTTCTGCATCTTCGTATATGGGTTCCTGTAATATCTTTCCTGTTTTAATGTCTATCCATCCCCAGCGACCGTCTTTCTTCATTTTCAGCACATGGGGCGTCGCTGGTTCCACCTGCGTGTATATTGGCGGACAGATCTCATTTCCCAGTGTATCTGCGGCGCCATATTTTCCATTCAGCCGGGTAATCACAAAACAATAGTTCTTCGAGGAATCCCTGTCGTCCTTTTCATCTGCCAGGTTGATCTCATCGTATTTAAAGGGGGCAATAATTTTACCGGCGTGGCTCACAGCTCCATAGGCGTTGTGTTTCACCGCTACTATGGTTTTGAAATAGCCCTGGTTTTCCAGTTTATCTACCAACACCTTTCCTGAAAGATGCAACCATTGTTTTTGCCGGTTAATCATTACCGGGGCCAGCTGCCCGTCGAACCGCCCCAGGTAATCCGCTACCACCTGTTGCTGCTGTGCATACAGGGAAATATGGGTTAAAAGGAGCCCTGTCAATATATATCGTTTTCTCATCTGTTTTTCCGGGTTAAATCTTCCTCTTGTAGAAGTTGCAAAGATGCATATCTTTCAGAAAACGCCAGTAACTATTCTCTTGTTTAAGAAAATATCTAAATATTTTTTTACCTGGCAGGAAGAATTCAAAGAGAGAAAACATGGATGGAGTGCTTCCGTTCAACGAAAAGCTGCGGAGTTTTATTATTTTTTTGTTACGTTTGCCGATTCCCGTTTTGGGGCGTGAACTTAAGAAATGAAAAAAAATCTGCATTATGAATGGAATGACTAAATCTGTTGCCGCTGCATTCCTGGGCGCCTTTACGGCGTTACAGGGGCTCACCGCAGTAGCTCAATCCAATGAAAAACCCAAATTGATTGTAGGTATCGTAGTAGACCAGATGCGCTGGGATTACCTGTACCGGTATTACGACCGTTATGAAGCCGGCGGCTTCAAACGTATGCTGGGAGATGGTTTTTCATGTGAGAACACATTTATCAGCCACCTTCCTTCTTTTACAGCCGTAGGGCACAGCACTATTTATACGGGCAGCGTGCCGGCTATTCATGGTATTACGGGCAACGACTGGCCCGATCAGCTCAGCGGCAGAAAATGGTACTGCACGGAAGATACTACAGTGCAACCCGTTGGCACCAGCAGCTCCGCAGGAAAAATGTCGCCCCGCAACCTGCTGGCCTCTACTATCACCGATGAACTGAAACTGGCCACCAACTTCCGCTCAAAGGTAGTGGGCGTATCGCTGAAAGACCGCGCCTCTATCCTTCCCGCCGGGCATACCGCTGATGGCGCATTCTGGCTGGACGATAGCAATGCCAGCTTTGTAACCAGCACCTGGTATATGAAGGAACTGCCTGAATGGGTAAAACGTTTCAACGACCGCAAAGTGCCACAGCAACTGATGTCCAAACCATGGGAAACCCTGTACCCTATTAATACCTATGTACAGAGCGGTGAAGACAACGCCCCCTGGGAAGGCACTTTCCCCGGCGAAAAAGCGCCCGTTTTCCCTCATGCACTGAAAGACGTTTATAAAAAAGATCCCGGCAGCCTGCGGTCTACGCCCAACGGGAATACGCTGACACTGGATTTTGCAAAGGCGGCTATTGAAGGATATGACCTCGGCAATAACTCCGTAACAGACTTCCTTACCATCAACTGCGCTTCTACTGATTATGTAGGCCATAAATACGGTCCCAACTCCATTGAAGTAGAAGACACCTATCTGCGCCTGGATAAAGACCTGTCGGCCTTCTTCTCTTATCTCGATCAGCGCGTTGGAAAAGGTAACTACCTGGTATTCCTTACTGCCGACCATGGCGCTGCCCATGCTATTAAATTTATGGAAGAGCACAAATTGCCTTCGGGGCAAACCGAAAGCCGTAAACTGGCGGCAGGACTGGACAGTACACTGAATGCCCGTTTTGGCGTAAGCAAACTGGTATCTTCTTTTATGAACTACCATGTGAGCTTCGACAAAGCAAAAATTGCTGCGTCCAAACTGGATTATGATGCGGTGAAAAAGGAAACCGTGAAATACTTTGAGGCGCAACCAGGCATCCAGTTTGCCGCAGACCTGGATAATATAGGAATTAACCCGTTGCCGGAACCGCTGAATACCATGGCCATTAATGGTTATAACCGTAAGCGCACCGGCTCCGTAATTGTAATCCCTGAACCGGGATGGTTTGAAGGCTCACTGAAAGGAACCACCCATGGCAACTGGAACCCCTTCGATATCCATATCCCGCTGGTGTTTATGGGATGGCATGTAAAACACGGCGCTTCCAATGAAACGGTGCATATGACGGATATTGCCGCTACCCTGGCTGCCATGCTGCATATACAAATGCCAAGTGGCTGTGTAGGTAAGCCGGTAAAAGAAATACTGCAATAATATATTCCCGGGAGGATGCCAGGCGGCATCCTCCCGGTTTTTAAGTTATACCCTTCCCATAAAAGGATCTGTGATCCCCTCTTCTCCTGTTTCCACTCGTCCTGCATACTGCTGGCTGAATGTACCGAAGCCTGCTGTTTTTACAGTGAAATCGTACCAGCCACGGCTTTTCTGCAATGGCAATACCAGTTCCAGTGTGGCTCCTGCAGCTACGCTACGCTGAATCAACTTTCCATGATAAGCATTATCTGTAATGCTGATATCGCGTGAGCTGCTACCGGTATTGGCTATACGTAGTACCAGGTTACCGGTGGCTTTCTTCTTCAGCTTACCGTTTGTTTCATAATCCAGCGCGATATCCAGCTGCGGATGTTCAGGCGAGCCTTCAAAGGCCCGGTAAAACCCGTTAGGCCCGTGCAGGTGCAGCTTGTAATGATTATCTGCAAAGGCTTTGGCCGGCCATTCATAAGTGATCGTATCTCCCGCCGCTACGGCAAACGACCAGGTTCTTCCCGGTTCCGTTTCACCGGTGGATTCATCTTTATAAGGCAGATGGGTGTACACGGTGAAAGGCGCTCCGTGTGAGCGGTCGCCGAACAATTGTTTGCCCGCTTTCATTGTCAGCGTCAGCAATTCCCCGTCTGCTTTCCACTGCCCGTCGGCCAACAGCTCATACGGCAATGCGCAGGAAGGACGGGTACCCTTCTCCTGTTGTAAAATCGTACTGCCTTTACCGTTAGTGAATGCTTTTATATCCTCAGCAGTGATCTTATTAAACCCGGCAGGCGCTGATTTAAAGCGGGCATTGTTGATGCTTTCCACTACACGGCGCTGGTCCAGGAAGATCTTTTTATCAGGTGTGGATGTATTAAAAGGGCTGAAAGCTGCAGTAAGATCCCCGCTGATGGTGCGTCTCCACTGGCTGATATTTTCCAGGTGCAGTTTTTTATTCAGCTTCTTATTAAAAAATGTTTCCAGGAATTGTAAGGTGGAAGTATGTTCAAATACCTGCGAGCATACTTTTCCTCCCCTGCTCCAGGGAGATGCGATCAGGAGGGGTACCCTGAAACCCAGTCCTACCGGGGCTTCCCTTGCCTGCTTTTCACTTACGCCCTGTTTCAGTTCATGTGCCAGCCGCACCTGTTCAATTTCCGTATCAATGCCGGCGGAACATTTTCCTGTACCGGGTTTATTGTTATCACAAATAGAAAAGGGCACTACATGATCGAAGTAACCATCATTTTCATCGTAGGTAACAATGAAAATGGTTTTCTTCCATACTTCCGGTTTTTGTGTAAGGATATCCAATATTTCAGACACATACCATGCGCCATACCAGGGAGCGCTGGGGTGATCGGAAAAATTCTGCGGGCCAGCCAGCCAGGATACCTGCGGCAGGTTGCCTTCGTTCACATCTTTACGGAACTGGTGCAGCACATCGCCGGCTGGTACGGTAATAGTACGCTCCGTTGATCCGTCTTTATAGTTCACGGTTGTTACGTTGCGATAGGAAGGATCATTTTTATTCACCACGAAAGCCCGCTGGTACAATGATTTTTGGTGATCGGTCAATTTCTCATAACTTTCTTTGTTCCATTTCAGCAGTTCCTGGGTAGCATTGTCGAGCACCGCTTGTTTTTTGGAGATGTCGGTGCGGATCTTTGCAGCAGCTGCCTCTGAAGAGGGGCTGGCTTCCTGGAGCTTATTGATTTCATCAGGCAGGATTTCCACCTGTTTCAGTAACCCGTTCACATAGCGTTCAGAGAACTTTACGTTATAGGCGGCGAAAAATTCCAGCAGGTTACAGCCGAAGTTGGCCAGCCAGGCCCTTTCTTCTCCTTTCCATCCGCCACCGCAGCTGATTTCATTCTGATAAAATTTCCAGGCGATATTATTTTCTTCCAATAGTTCGGGGAATGTTTTCCAGGGAAGTTTCCCATAGCTGTAATCATCATTCCGGATATGCGCTTTTGGCAATCCATTTTCCTCATGTACTATTTTTCCTGTCCAGAAAAAAGAGCGGTTAGGCGTAGTGCTGGTCATAGCCGAGCAGAAGTTCTGGTCGCATACCGTGAAAGCATCTGCCATGGCGTAGTTGAAGGGAATATCTTCGCGGGTGTAATAACCCATGGTCAAAGGCATAGCTGCATATTCTTTGTTACCCGGCGTTTTAGCGATCAGCCATTTATCGTAGCGCCCTTTATTGTAAGCATCCACCTGGCTTGGCCTGGAATGTGGCAGTGCGCCCATCCAGGTGGCTTTGGTGTCTTTAATATTAAGTCTGAACGGCGCATAGGTATCGCCTTGCGCATTGGTCTGAAACCATACGGGTTTTGCATCCGGCTGCCATACAGCACGGGGATCATTAAAACCGCGAACACCCTGTAAAGTACCAAAGCAGTGATCAAAGGAACGGTTTTCCTGCATCAGGATCACAATATGTTCCGCATCGAGGAAAGTGCTGCCGGGAGCGGGATCTATAGCCAACGCCCGCTGAATGGATGCAGGCATCATGGTGGATAAGCCTGCTGCACCGGATAGTAGTAAAGATTTTTTCAGAAATTCTCTGCGTGAGTCCATTTATATTCAGATTGAGTGAGTTGCTGTATTGTTCACCAAACATTGTTCATCAAACAAAATAGAAAACATTCTCAAAGAATGCAATGGTACCTCTTGTTATGTGTGTGTTATACATTATATACGGCTATGGCTGAGGACAACCGGTAAGCGTATGCCATTCATGCTCTATGCGGGTCATGAGCAATGCATTATCAAATGCAACGGATCCTTTTTTAAATACTGTGGTATCTTCAAAAAAACTGGAACTCACCTGCAACAACTGTAACGGGCTTACCTGCCACCGGTAGGTTTGCAGTTTCAGCCCATCGAGCGACTGCCGCCGGTTGGGAGAATAACCAACGGCTCCGCCCGCAAAAAATGCAGACGCATTCTCCAGGGTGCCGAAAACGGAAGCAGCCGGAAATTCGCTGGTGCTGCGGGCATCCACGCTAAGAAACGTTTTATCATCGCTGGTAAAACCAACATGATAGTGACCGTTGATTTCCTTTACATCAAAACGCGCCAGGTGGTGCTTTCCCGGAAATATACGCCCGCCCGCCAGTGCGTTCCACCGCGATGAAGTATCCCGCCTCGGGATATACACCCCTTCTTTCATAACTCCATTTTCCTCCCATTCCACAGCTATACGATGCGCCCCGTTTTCTGAAGAGATGCCGGTAAAATCAGGCCAGCCTTTGGGCTTTATATGTTTTAATCTTATCAGGCAGATACCGGCAATGGCTTTGCCTTTATAGATCTTTGGCCGGAAAGGCGCCGGTAGCAGGGGTTGAATGGCTTCAGGATCAACGGTAAAATTCACCAGGATGCGGCGGTCTATATAACCATGTATAACGGGTAGCTTCATATAGGTACAGATCTGTATTAAAGGTACATCAAAACGGCCTTTTTAATAAATTTGAACAAATGTTTTGAAAAGTTGTTCAATTTTGTATCTTTGTCGAAATAATGATTATGCCGGTAAGTGAGCGAAAAGTAAAAATGGACGATTCTACGGAAGAGCGGATCAAAGCGGCCGCCAGGATTGTATTCACCAAGAAAGGATACCAGGCCACCAAAGTAAGGGATATTGCCGCAGAGGCCGACATTAACCTGTCGCTGGTAAACTACTACTTCCGCAGCAAGGAAAAGCTGTTCCAGCACGTGATGGGAGAAGTAATAGATAAATTGTTTGCCGCCATTACGCAGGTGCTTAACAACGAACAGCTCAGCGTGCATCAACAGGTGGAACAACTGGCTGACCACTACATTGATATGTTACTGAAAAACCCGGATTTCCCGTTGTTTATGGTGAACGAGATCTTTTCCGGCAGTGATGAACTGATGAAAGATAACCGTAAGAACGCCATTTTCCAATCGCACTTCTTTAAGCAACTGACCGCGCTGCAGAAAGAAGGTAAACTGAGTATTCATCCTATCCAGTTAATGCTGAACCTGATCGGCTTCGTAGTAATGCCTTTCCTGGCCCGGCCACTGCTGGAAAGAAATAAAGTAGTTAAATCCGGTGAATTCACCGCCATGATGGAGGAACGGAGAAAGCTCGTTCCCATGTGGATAAAAAGCATGCTGAAATAGCTGCTTTTTTTTGCTCAAAAATTGAACAACTTTTCAAAACAATAATTCAAATATGAAAGTACTTCAGGTGCTATGCTGTTTCATATTGTGGGGAGTGCCGGTAAAACAGGCCAGGGGACAGGATTCCGTGCTTACCATAGAAGAGTGTTACACCCTGGCAAGGCAGAATTACCCGCTGATCAAACAGTACGACCTCATTAAACGCAGCAGCAGGTATTCCGTGGAGAATGCCGGTAAACTCTACCTGCCCCAGCTCAGTGTAAGCGGCCAGGCTACTTACCAGTCGCAAACCATCAACTTTGGAGAAGTGATCCCTCCCCTGCCCGGCGTGGAATTTCCCTCCCTGAGCAAAGACCAGTATAAGATACAGGCAGAAATTTCCCAGCAGATCTATGATGGCGGGGTGAGCAAACTGCAGAAAGAAAGCAGTCGCGCTAACGAAGCCATACAACAACAACAGCTGGAAGTAAACCTCTACGCCATCCGCCAACAGGTAACACAGCTTTACTTCGGCATACTGCTCATGGATGCACAGCTGCAACAGAACGCCCTGAGAAAGGCCGATCTGCAAAACGCCACGGATAAGATGCAGGCCGCCCTGAACAACGGCGTAGCCTATCGCAGCAATGTGGATGAGCTGAAAGCAGAGATCATGAACGCCGATATGATGGCCACCGAATTCACGGCTAACAGGAAAGCCTATATGAAAATGCTGTCGGCCTTCCTGCACCAGCCGCTGAGCGACAGTACCCGACTGGCTTGGCCCGCACCTGTGACGCCGCAACAGGAAATACACCGGCCTGAAATTACTTACTACGATATCCAGAAAAAAGCGCTGGACGTACAGGAAAAACAACTGCAATCCGGGTACCTTCCCAAACTGAACGCCTTTATCCAGGGCGCCTATGGCCGGCCTACCCTAAACATCGTCGACAATAAATTTGGGGCCTGGTGGCTGGGCGGCGTTCGGCTTAGCTGGTCGCTCGGCAGCCTCTACTCCCTGAAGAACAACCGGCAACTGCTGGATATCAACCGCCAAAACCTGGACGTAAGCAAGGAAACATTCCTGTTCAATACCAGCATGAGCCTGCAGCAACAACACCAGGATATTGATAAGTTTGCCGTGCTGATCAACCAGGACGACAATGCCATTGCCCTCCGCTCATCTGTACGGAAATCAGCCCAGGCGCAGCTGGACAATGGCGTGATCACTGTACATGAATACATCTCCCAGCTGAATGCGGAAAACCTGGCGAAACAATCGCGCATCCTCCACAGCATACAATTATTACAGGCACAATACAATTATAAAAACACCTCCGGGAACTGATTAATTATTGCATATGAAATACAACATGATACTTGGTATAGCCGTTGTGATGATGATCAATGCCTGCGGAAAAGGCGGTAATGATTACGACGCATCCGGCAACTTTGAAGCAGACGAAGTGATCGTATCTGCAGAACAAAACGGCGAGATACAAT
>NZ_DATCRD010000198.1:0-22644 GCF_036569185.1 Chitinophaga sp. | reverse complement strand
GTGAGGATTTCCTGTACCACTGCTTCGTGCCGCATGATACGGAAATGGCCGTCGCCCGTAATACGGAGCGATTGTATGGCCGGGTACTGCTGCAGGTAATCATCTATTTCCGTGGCTTTGGCCAGTGTATCCGTGGTATCGTAAGCCATCCAGATCTTATCTGCTTTGATATTGTTGATATAGCGGTGCAGGTCCATATCAGTGAGATCTTCTTTTAACTGTTGGCGGATCAGCTGCTGCAGCACTGGCATTACCACAGGGTGGATACGGAAAAGACGGAGCGCTTCATCGAAGAATACAGGGGCGCTGAGCGCAGTGCTGAGCATCAGCAGGCGTGGCACATGCACCTCTTTGCGGGCAAGCGTAAGCGCTGCATTGAGGCCCCCGAATGAATGACCAACAATCGCATGCAGCGGACCTTCCTGCTGCATTACCTGTTCCAGTACATGCATCCACTGCACCAGGTTAGTGCGTTTACCTCCGGAGAGGCCATGCGCTGGTGCATCGTAAGCTACCACCTGGTAACCCTGCGCCACCAGCGAAGTAATGAGTTGCTTAAAGTGGAGCGGGCTTCCTCCCCAGCCATGCAGCAATAATACTTTGGGGCCGGCGGCGCCCCAGCGGTAGGTAGTTATTTTCAATGGTGTATCATCAAATGGGTAACTGGTTACCTGCAGATGCTGTATGAGGGCCTGATCGCGGAACTGCTGGTGTACCGGCCGGAGCTTCAGCGCAGGAGGTGTACAATACAACCGGTAAAACAGCTTTGCCGTGGTAACCGGGAACGGGCGGCTCATGGCGGATAAAATCGCGCCTGTCATCCGCAATGACAATGGTAAAACCTGGTGTTGCATTTTAGACCGATTGGTTTATTTTTGAAAATAAAAAAAGTCAGCGGCTATGCGCCCTGATTTCCTCTCTTAGTGCATCCAATACTACAAGCATTTGTTTATTATGCCCGAGCACAGCGCTCACGAGTATAGCGCCTTCCAGCATGGTAAACATCCGGATAGCGAATTTGCGCTCGTCCCAGTCCTGTTTAAATTCGCCGTGCTCCTTTCCGTACTGCACCATTTTAGCGATACGTGACTGGTAATAGAGCACCAGTTCGCTCACTTTTCTTTTCAGCTCAGGGTTGGTATCGTCTGCCTCTACGCCGAAGTTGAGCATAGGGCAGCCACCGGCAACTTTCTGTTCCGTGGGGAAGCGGCTGTAATATTGGAACAATGCTTCAAACTTACCGGCGGAAGTATTGGCTGTAGCTGTTACCTGCCGCAGGTTCAGCTTTTCCTCTTCTGCGATATAATCGAACACTTCCATTACTATTTCCTCTTTGGAGGCAAAATTCCCGTACACGCCCCCTTTGGCCAGTTTTGTGGCCTGCAGGATGTCGCTGATAGAGGTTCCCGCAACTCCTTTCCTGTTGAAAATAGGAGCGGCTTTTTCTATAATAAACTGGCGCGTTTTTTCTGCTTTCCCCATACGGAGAACAAGTTAGACCAATCGGTCCATTTTAACAAATATTTCTCGCGGGGTTGTCTGACGCGGATTTTGTCTGACTCAGGATTATGATGATTATGCTGATTACCCTGATTTACTTTTTTGATGTTGTTTGTTTGTGTTTTATTTTTTGATTATACCTGATTTCTTTTTCCGGGAACTGTATTAATGAAAGAAAGAAGCCAGACATCGATTCTTTCTTTAATACAGTTCCTGGATAAATAAGACATCTATAAAACGACCTTCACAAAAATAAAATCAGAAAAAATTAATCAGCATAATCATCATAATCCTGAGTCAGACAAAATCCGCATCAGACAAAATCCACATCAGAAATTGAGAAGGCGTTCAATCGCCGGGGCGTAAGCGGCGCCAATGGGAATGGGAATGTTTTTAATGTAAAGGGAATTGCGGTCAGCACGCTCAATTTTGTTATTGGCTACAATATAAGAACGGTGCACACGGGTGAAAGAGCCGATGGGCAGCAGGTCTACCGCCTCCTGCATGGAAAGGCGGGAAATGAGCTTACGGTCAGTAAGAATAAAGTTGACGTAGTTTCCGGCGCTTTCCAGGTAAAGAATATCATCCAATACAATACGGAATTGCTCATACCCGCTTTTTACGAAAATATATTCGGGTTGTTCTTTGGCAACGGGAACTCCATTTTGTTGCCTGAGTTGCAACAGGTTGTTAGCCTTATTGCACGCCTTCATGAAACGTATAAGGGAAAAGGGTTTGAGCAGATAATCGATCGCGTCGAGCTCAAAGCTTTTCACCGCATGTTCGGAGTAGGCGGTGGTAAAAACGGTCATAGGAGGATGAGGCAGGCTGGACAAGAAATCCAGCCCGGAGATATCCGGCATTTTAATATCCAGGAACAACAGGTCTATCTTTTCTTTGCTGAGAAAATCGATCGCTTCAAAAGCATTGGTAAAAAAACCTTTCATTTCCAGGAAGGGCACCCTGGCAGCGTGATTTTTGATAACAGCCAGCGCCACCGGTTCATCATCTATCGCAATAGCAGTCATTTTTGGCTATTTTAGTTGTAAGCAATACAGGGATCTAACTGATTTTGCCAAGCAACAATCTCCTGGCTTGTTGCCAGAGGTTTTGGTACTGGCCGTTTTCCCGGTTCTTCCACTCTTTTACGAGGGCTTCGGCCTGTTCCCGGCGCAGGTCGCGGGTAGATTCAAAAAGATGGTCCACCGTTTCTTTGTCGGCCGCCAGTGCGGCAGCCTGGTAATGTTCCATCAGCTCTCTGCCGGTATCTGTTTGCAATTGAGCCGAAGTTACTCCCTGCGCAGTAGCTGCCGCCAACTTTTCATCGTACTCTCCTTTGGGCATCAATATTTTACTGAGCAAGGGCATTACTTCAATGAGCGTGATGATAAATACAATAAGGCGGTACCGTTGTTTTACCGGTGGATGTGTTTCGGTAAGCTCATTCAGGGCTTCGATCTGGGCCAGGAAGCCATTGGTAAGCGTACTAACGTATACGGCTTCCTTGAGGCTATCTACCGTATGCATGCGTGCTATCTGCGCCTGCAGCTGTTGCTGCTGCGGTTCCCAGGCCCTTTGCATGGCCTGCAACTCCTCTTCCGATTTGAGATAAGCCGATTTCTTCACCCGGGCAATGTCCGACTCTCCTATCCTGCCGGAACCGCCGGTGCCATCGGTTTCTTTGATATAACCATCCTTATACACTTTCATTTCCGCCGTTTTCTGCGCCAGCTGCTGTTTTCCCTGATCAAGGGATTGCTGCAGCGTGGCCATCTGGCCGGCGTTGAGCTTCACCAGTTGCGCCCGGTAAGCATCGAGCTTTGCCTGTTTTCCCAGTTCAAGCTGTGTATCAATATCTTTCTTAAATAACATTAATACCACAGGCTGGGAAATAAATAAACCTATAGTAACGGCCAGGACTAAACGAAAAATAACGGGCATTACTTTTATACCGCCGTTGGTGCGCGACATCGCTGCGATAAGGGTACGGTCTACCGACAAAATAGCGAAACCGAAAAACAGCGCCAGTCCGGCTACTATCATATCATCGTTCACGATAGTGGAAAAGAAATAGCCCCACGACAAGGTAGCAAACATCCAGGTAACCAATACAGAAACGCCAATGATGCGGTAGCGCTCTTTCTCTGTTTTACATTCCTGCAATACGTCTGCATCAGCGGCCGCCAGCCACCATAAAAAGCGTGTCATCCCATCAGGGCCCTGTACCACTTCTTCTTCTTTTTTCATTTACTTACTTATTAACATCAATAGTCAGATGGATAAAAAATTCAGTAGCCGTTTGACGGATACTCAGCTCGTGCCGGTGAGGATACAATAAATTTAGTCTTTCTTTTACATTATTCAAACCAATTCCCATCCCTTCTCTTTCCGGGTCATTTTCAGGGCGGGGATGCACGCTGTTGTACACATCGAAGAAGACCTGTTCCGGCGTACAGCTAAGGGAAATCACGATACGGGAACGATGCCTCAGGCTGATACCATGTTTAAACGCATTTTCCACGAAAGGGATCAGCAACATTGGTGCAATCTCATGCTGGCATTGACTTTCATCTATATTCACTTCTATCAGGATATCCGGGGAAGATAAGACGCGCAGGCGTTGCAGCGCGATATAATTCTGCAGGTAAGCCACTTCCTTATCAAGTGGAATTTTTTCCAGGTGGTTATCATGTAGCATAAACCGCATCATATCGCCCAGTTTCTGGATGCCTTCACTGGTACGGGCGGCTTCTTCCTGCAAGGCGGTACCATACAGCGTGTTCAGTGCATTAAATAAAAAGTGCGGATTGATCTGGGAACGGAGAAAATCGAGATTAGCGGCGGAATGCCCCAATGCTTTTTTCAAGGTAACCACGGTATTCACCTGTTTCTGGCGACTCTTAAACAACAACCAGCAAACAGGCAGCACAATTCCTATAGAAACGCCCATACCCACAAAAGTAAGCGCTGCGAACCAGCCGCCATTACGGTGCACCAGTGCGCGGCATATCAGTCCCATCAGCACGTTACTGGCCACGATGGTAAAAATAAGATCCCGGATCAGCAGCCCCCTGTTCTTGTGGCCGTCTTCAAAGGCAGGGAATACCCTGTAACGGAGAATAAAGAACACCGCGATCTGTGAAGGGCCAAAGAAGAAGATCATCAATGCCATATCCCTTGAATCGGAAAAGGAGAGGCAAAACAACACTACAAATACGCCGGCCGCCCAGCAGATTTCAGTGAATATCTGCCTGAAAACCGCATCAGCCGCAATCCGCGGATACAGTATGTTTACCAGGGTTTTCCGGATATAATAATAAGCCACATACAGCACGCCCGAAAAAACAGTAGTGATAAAAGCCGTTTTCGCAAAATACATATGCGCTCCCCTTATGGTATCATACACCCCAAACAGGTAACCATTATACCAGGAGTTGGCTACCATCATCATGGCAAAATAAAACAACCCTGCGGGCAGCAGCAACAACACTCCTCCCACCCATTTCCCCTTCTCCAGGAACTCCGGCACAATCACGAAGTTCACCAGCAGGAAGGTGACGTACACCAGCATTACCCGGCCCATGGAAGGCAGGAGGAAATGGATATAATAATCGAACACCTGGTGGTACCTGGCGAATTTATCTCCATAAATACGCTGCAGCTCAAATACATTATAAATAATGCTGGGATAAAGGATCGAAAACATCAGCAACACGAAAATGGCCGTCACGATGCCGAATTCAATTTTCTTAAATTGATTCATAAGGTTGATGTATTTATGGCAATAATAGCAATTGTTGACATGCAGCAAGGGCAAAATGGGATGAAAGTGGTGTAATACGGTATGAAATCGGGTTTGAGAGAAAATAACCGGCGGCCGGGATGATTTTCGTAACGCTCCGTATCAGGAAGCCCGGGCCGGAATTATCCATCTCTGAAAGCGGTATAAAGCCAGGAGTATTAGTGTCGGTCTGACAGGGATAATTATAATAAATCGACAATGTTTATTATTTTCATCGCCTCAACACGCCTAATATGAGCACTTCCAACAGACGTAAATTTTTAGGAACCGCAGCAGCGCTTGCCGCCGGTACTGCCGCTGCCGCAGCAATCCCCTCAACAAATATGGAAAAGAAATACCCGATTGTGCATCACGTATTCTTCTGGTTGAAGAACCCTGATTCCAAAGAAGACCGCGATAAGCTGATAGCAGGCGTAAAAACCCTGGCTAAAATAGAAACCGTTCGTGATCTGCGTGTAGGCGTAGTAGCGAGTACCGAAAAACGCGATGTAGTAGATAACAGCTGGGGCGTTTCGGAACTGATCTTTTTCAGTGATCTGGCCGGACAGGCTACCTATCAGACCCATCCCATACACCTGGAGTTTATTAAAAACTGCAGCCACCTCTGGGAGAAAGTGATCGTTTATGATGCCGTAGAAGTATAAAAAGATATCATGGCTACCGAATACTGGATGAGCGGGCCGGTAGAAAACATACCGGCATTACTGCAACCCGTGGCGCATGCTTTATTGCAGGCCAACCTGGAGATCAACAACCAGCTGCAGGATTTCCCAGAGGCATTGCTATGGGAGAAGCCGGCAGGACTGGCATCACCGGGATATCATCTTCAGCACGTAACCGGTGTGCTGGACCGGCTGTTTACCTACGCCAGGGCAGAGCAACTCAGCGAGCAGCAGTTCGCCGCCCTGGCGGGCGAAGGCCAGCCAACCGCTACGCTCCATCAATTGCTGGATCATTTTGATGCACAGGTACACCAGGCGCTGATGCAATTGTCTGTTACCCGGGAAAACACCCTTACGGATTTCCGGGGTGTGGGCCGTAAACAACTTCCGTCTACTGTACTGGGATTATTATTCCATGCAGCAGAACATACCATGCGGCATACGGGACAACTGCTGGTGACCACTAAAGTACTACTGGCTCAACAGGCCTCCTGAAAATAACAGGGCCTTTACCCTTCATGTAAATCCGGATTTTTTTAATCCGTAAACCTATAAATTAGCCCGATGAAACGCTTCCTCTTCCTTTCCCTCGTGTTGGGTTGTTATACCGGCATGCAGGCACAGCAAACACAGAAACCGCCTTTACATGGTAAGAACTGGATGGCCGTAACCGGCAAACCACTGGCCGCCACCGCCGGCGCCATGATCTTCCAGCAGCACGGTAATGCCGTGGACGCCGCCTGCGCCATGCTGGCCGCTACCTGTACCATGTGGGATGTGCTGAGCTGGGGCGGGGAAACACAGGCGCTGATCTACAATCCTAAAACCGGGAAAGTAATCGCCATCAATGCATTGGGGGTTGCTCCCACAGGCGCCACACCGGCATTCTATAAAGGAAAGGGTTATGACTTCCCGCCTGAATATGGCCCATTGGCAGCCGTAACGCCGGGAACCGCCGGGGGCTTGTGTTACATGCTGGCGGAATACGGCACCATGAGCTTAAAACAGGTGCTGGCCCCTGCCATGGAAATGGCGGCAGGCTACCCCATAGAAGCTCAAACCGCGAACAGTATTGAGCGCGGGAAAAAGTATATTAACCAGTGGCCATACAGTAAAGCTGTTTTTCTTACACATCCAGGGGAAAAAAGAGAAGCCCCGGAGGCCGGGGAAATTTTTGTGCAGAAAGACCTGCTGGCGACCCTCACAAAAATGGTGGAAGCCGAACAGGAGGCGCTGCGTAAGCACAAAAGCCGGAAAGAAGCCATCATGGCGGCATACGACCGGTTCTACAAAGGAGATATCGCCAGGGAATTTGTACGTGGCTGCCAGGAACAGGGCGGTTTGATCACTATGGAAGATCTGGCCCGCTGGAAACCGGTGGAGGAAGAACCCCTGCATATTAATTACAAAGGCATAGAAGTATATAAACTGCAGGAGTGGACACAAGGCCCCATGTTGTTGCAAAGCCTGAATATCCTGGAGAATTTCGACCTGAAATCAATGGGATATAATTCTACCGGATATATCCATACCTTATATCAAACCATGAACCTTACTTTCGCGGACCGTGATTTTTATTATGGCGATCCTGCGTTCAATACCAATCCTGCTATTAAAGGATTGCTGAGTAAAGAATATGCAAAGGCCAGGGCAAAGCAGATCAATCTTACACAGAATGATGCCTCAGCGGGCCCGGGTGATCCGTATCCGTTCATGGGCAAAACCAATCCTTACCTGCACCTGCTGCAGGAACGGAAATTATTGCAGGATACCACCAGTGGCCGCAAGCCAGGTGGCTTTGTACCTAAACATGATGCTGCAATGGTGTTGCCACAGGGCAATGCAAAACAGGCATACGCTAACAACACAATGCCCGCGCAGGGCAATGCAAAGCAGCTGTTTATCACTAACTCCATGTTGCCGGGCAACGATGCCAACCGGTTATATGCGGTTAACGCAGACAGCAATGCAATTCCCGCATATGCCGCCAATACCCCTGACAGCGCCTATATGGACCGGCTGTGGCGAGGCACCACCAGTGTGGAAGCGGCAGATAAAGATGGATGGGTAGTATCTGTTACGCCCAGCGGAGGTTGGCTTCCCGCCTGTATTGCCGGCAAAACAGGTATTGGTATGAGCCAGCGCGCACAGAGTTTTGTGCTGGATTCTGCCATATGTCCTTTTAATGTGATTGCTCCCGGCAAACGCCCCAGGGTAACGCTAACGCCTTCCATGGCTTTGAAAGATGGCAAACCTTTCCTCGCTTTTGGCGTACAGGGCGGCGATACACAGGATCAGAACCTGCTGCAGTTTTTCCTGAATGTGGTGGAATTTGGCATGACAGTACAGCAGGCTTCCGAAGCGGCGAATATTAATACCAACCAGTTGTGGTTGTCTTTAGGCGGTACTACCATCCGGGACCGGGAGCCCCGTCCCGGAAGCATCCTGCTTAATAATAACACCTCAGAGCAAACACGCAAAGCGTTGGAACAAATGGGTTACCATCTCACCTTCGGGGAGCGTACCAGCGGCCCCATAAACGCCATTTACATAGATCGTGCGCATGGCAGTTTATGGGGTGGCAGCAGTAATCATGGCGAGGATTATGGCATAGCGTGGTAACGGATTTATACACTTCCCGGTAAGTCAGTTTGATTCCCTGGTCCATATTTCATGAATGGGATCTCCCTTCGAGCTTTTGCCGCTATGATCCCAGTTGTTGCCATTTACACTGCCTTTGAAAGACAATGATGCGCCTACGCGGGAGCTATCGCGTGAAAAGAACTCAATTTTTTCTGTGTAGGTACCATTTTCAAAAGTATAGGTTCCACCGCCGGAGCCAAAAAACTCCCCTGTTTCCTGGTTAATGGCTACCCATTGAAAGCGGGTACCGGTAAGGATCTTCATAGTGCGCCTGGCTCCATTGGGGATAGGCGTCATTTTTCCGTCCCTTTCCCGGGAAGTAATTTGCCAGCTGCCGGCCAGGGGACCGCTTCCATCATCAATACGGGTCCATTCCTGTTTTCCGCCACCGGGGCTGCTGGTGATCAGGTGTCCGTTTTCCATGCCTACCGGCACCGTGGTATTTTGTCCTACCTGCGATGCATTGGCGGTATTGAAATGAATGGTTACATCCACCTGTGTATCGCCGTTCTGTTTCCATGAACCGCCGTATGAACTGATGAAGCGCTGACTATCGTAGTCCGTAACTGTAAACCAGGTGGGGGTGATGAGCAACACACTGGTCACCTCTCCCGAAGTGGATTTCCAGGCGCCGATCGGTGAGTCTTCCGCCCGGAGAATACCCAGGCAGGAGCAGCATAACGTAAATAACAGGAGTAGTTTTTTCATAACGTAACATTTGTTTTCTTAAGATAAGGAAACAAATGCAGTAATTAAGCGGGTTCACCCAGTTTGGAGATCTGTGAACTATATAGCTGAGGCCAGGCATATGCTGATGATATGCTATAAGGAGCGTGCAAAAAAGGTGGACTTGATACGGGGATGGAAATGCGATTGATATTTTTTCAAGGGGAAATATCAGCCTACGGGAGTTATCTAAAATAGCGTTTATTTTATTATTTGTAAAGATGCTGGTCCTGTATATAATCGATGTCATGTTTTTTGAGATAGGCAATCCCCCATTCACTGGCGAATTCATAAAGGGGGCTGAGTGATTTGCCTTCTGCTGTTAAAAAGTATTCCACGCGATATGGCTTTGCGGAGAGGATATTTTTTTCGACCAGTTTATCGCGCTCCAGTTCTTTCAGTTGCTGACTGAGCATTTTTTCTGAAACACCTGGCAGGTTATCCCTGATTTCGGCATAGCTTCTTTTTGCAAAATAATGCAGCTGGAACAGGATCAACAGTTTCCATTTACCACCAATAAATCCGAGTGTTACATCTACCGGGCAGGTATATATTTTATCGTTGAGTTTGATCATAAATGATATATGTAATACTGCTAGGCTTCTTCCAATACCTGTTTCAGGATGTTCAGGTAGCCAATATGCTGCTCTGCGTAGGAGCAGCTTTCTGTTAGCCGGGCCCAGGCAATCTGCCGTTCCAGGGCGGTATTGATCACCGGTTTATTGGCGGCTTCAATAACGCCTTCATCCGCCAGTTGTCCGAATCCCGCAGCAATCAATAAAACATCTAATGTAAAAATAAACCGGTAATCATCAAATGCCGGATCTTCTTTCATTTGTATGATCAGGTCCCTGTCCAGCAACGTTTCATTGTAATCTTCCAGCTTCATTTCTCCCACTGATTCGATGGTCTTTTTCAAATATTCAATGGTGGGTGTAACAGGGTGTTGCCGGCGCCATTCCCGGAACAGGATCAGGCCTGTATCTCCTTCATCTGATCCGAAAGGTGCGAGTTGATCGGTTGGGTTCCAGAAGAATTCTTCCGCTATAAGGGCAACAGCACGTGCATGCGCACGATGTATATTTATATTGCAGGTTTTTCCATTCATAACAGGATATGTTATTTAAAACTAAGTTTTACTCCATGCACTGGTATTGGAGCAGGTTTCTATATTATGTGTTGTATACCTTTCAAATTCCACTCCAAATAATTCATGGTACACCATATACCCGATAAAACCTACAATTTCTGCTTCTGCATCGCAGGTAGCTTTGGAGGGATTTTCGCTGATCATCTCATAATAATGTTTTCCCATTCCTACTATAAAACAGCGGCAGTAAAGGAAACCATCGTCTGATCCGTCTGTGTAGGCGTGAATATCTTCCCGGTCGATCTGAAATAATTTTTCTTCCATGATATGATTAAATCCTGTCAGCTCCTTCTTATCTAGTTGCAAAAGAATATCCCGGATATTATTGGTAATGGTGCCGTACACTTCACCGGTCAGGTCTTCGATCAATATGGCATCGTTGGTTTTCAATGCCGTATTGCGCATTTCCAGTAAGGCTGGTGATGCAGCCCATGCTTCTTCAATAATCTGCCAGAATTTAAATTCATTCATAAGGTATGAGTTAATGATCATTAAGAATCAGGTGTAAGATATAACCCGGAAACGCAGTGTAAATGCGTAGTGAAATCAACGGATGGTGCACCGGCATGCCCTGAAAATACGCAATAATTTTGTTTCTTCTCTCCCCTCATCAAAACTTCCTTCCTGCATAAATTATTTTATTATTAATTCCGGGTCCCCTAAATTTACCCTGTTATTGTTTTAGTGAGGGTACTAAACTTCCAGCTTTGCCAGACATTTCCTTGACTGATGAACGCGATTTGCTGCAAAAGGTTGCCATGGGTGACGGAGACGCATATACCATCCTGTTCAGGCATTATAGCGGGCAGGTGTATGATGTGGCCATGCTTTACCTGAGAGACAGCGGTCTGGCCCGGGAAATTGTGCAGGAAGTATTTATGAAGGTATGGCTGAAAAAAGCCGATATGCAGCACGTAAAACAATTCAGGGATTACCTGTTTATCCTCACCCGGAATCATATTTACGATGGTTTTAAAAAACAGGTAGTGCGGCTAAAGGCCCATGATTTACTTCTCAAAAACCAGCCGGAGGCACAAAATGATACGGACCACCTGCTTTTACAGCGGGAATACGACGCTATACTGGATAAAGCAGTGTCCGGCCTTCCCCCGGAACGGAAAAAAGTGTACCTGGCCCGCAAACAGGGCTGGAGTAATGAAGAAATCTCCCAACAGCTGAATATTTCTGTGCACACGGTTAAAAAGCAGATGAGCCTTGCCATGCACGCGGTGCGGGCTTTTGTAAAGGCCCGTTTGCAAAATGATATTGTTCCCTTCCTGCTGTTTTTACTCCTTCTCCGGAAATAATTGCGCTCCCCGAAAAAAATTTTTATTCCGGATACTCCTTTTTTGCCGGTTGCTCGTCTTTACCCCAAATCACCTTCCAAAACGCTGATAATATTCATGACGGAAGTACAGTTATTACTTGATAAATATAAGAGTGGCCAGATCAGCCAGGAAGAACTGCTGCGCTTAAAAGAGATGGTTGCCGGCGAGGATTACGAGCCGGAAATCAAAGCAGATATCCTGTCGGCCCTGTACAACAGTCGAACGCCGCAAAGCGGCTGGACGCCGGAAGATGGTGAAGCCATTTTAGAGCAGATCCTGCAGACGCCCACTCCCGTAACAGGCGGCAAAACCCGCCGGATAGTGTGGTATGCTGCGGCAGCTACCTTACTGGGAGCTACCCTGGTTACCGGCGTTCTCTATATGAACCGGCAGCAACAGCCGGTATTAGCAGCGACCCATAAAGCCAATCCCCTGGCTCCCGGCACCAACACTGCAGTGCTGGTACTGGCAGATGGCAGCACTATTCCGCTGGACAGCGCCAACACCGGCGCATTGGCCAGGCAAGGCAACAGCAGCATCACCAATTCGGCACAGGGCCTCGCCTATAAGGCAGATGGCGCTGCCAGGGATATTGTATACAACACGGTAGCAACGCCCCGTGGCGGCCAATACCAGCTTACGCTGGCAGATGGCACCCGGGTATGGCTGAATGCAGCCAGCAGTATCCGCTTCCCTACTGCGTTCAACGGGAAAGAACGGTTGGTGGAGATTTCCGGTGAAGGCTATTTCCAGGTAGCGGCCAATGCACAACAGCCTTTTAAAGTAAAAGTAAAAGGTAACCCCGGCATGGAAGTAAATGTGCTGGGCACCAGTTTCAATATCATGGCCTATACCGATGAGCAGGCCATTACCACTACCCTGGAAACCGGCGCTGTTCAATTGGTGCATGGCAGCAGCAAAAGCATGCTGCAGCCGGGTTTTGGCGGCAGCCTGAGTGCGGGCAACGACGCGTTCACTATTGAAAAAGCAGACCTGGAACAGGCGTTGGCCTGGAAAGACGGCAAATTCAGGTTCCGCAATACCAGCATACAAACCATCATGCGCCAGATGGCCAGGTGGTACAATATAGAGGTAGCCTATGAGGGCGATCTGTCGGATATACGTTTAACAGGGATTATTTCCCGGAGAGAAAATGCAGCTTCTTTATTAAAGATTCTATCGGCAACAAAACTGGTTCACTTTGATATTAACGACAACCGGGTAGTGGTAACACCGTACAACCCGCAGCAGTAAGCTATTTGTCCACTTATGAATTGATCATTTTAAATTTTATGTAGGTTATGAAAACGTAACTAATTCCACTGCCGGTTGCAAAAAAACCGGAAGCACTGCAATGCTCCCGGCTATAGAAGGCAATCCAACTCCCTGAATCGATTAGAAAATTGAATTATTAAGCCAACAACACAAAAGTATGGAACTACTTGGTACCTGCAAAGTCCCCGGGAAAGGAGGACGTATGCAAAGAAAATTACTGTTGATTATGCGATTAACTGCAATACTCACGCTGGTATTCACCCTTAATCTGAGCGCCAAAACATTCTCCCAGTCTGTTACCATCAAAGGGAAACGTCTTCCCCTGTACGATGTTTTCAACAGCATCAGCCGCCAAACAGGTTATGAATTCGTTTACGACGAAAAATTACTGGAGAAAGCACCCCCGGTAAACCTGAATATGAACCAGGCTTCCCTCGCAGAGGTGCTGAATGCCTGCCTGAATAACAAATTGTTTAATTATAATATCGTAGACAAAACGATTGTTATCAGCCCGAAAGCCAAAGCAGCAGCGCCTGCCGAAGCAGCCATCGCCGCTATTGATATACAGGGCAAGGTGACTGACGCTAAGGGTTTACCTCTTGTAGGCGCTTCCATCCAGGTAAAAGGTACCAGCAAAGGAACTGTTACCAATGTACAGGGTACCTTTACGTTGTCAGCCAATCCCGGCGATGTGCTGATCATCAGCATTATCGGCTACGAAACCAAACAGGTAACCGTGGGTAACGATCCCAACATCCAGGTAACCCTGGCCGTCCAGGACAGCCAGCTGGGCGCCGTAGTGGTAACCGCCCTTGGTATTAAAAGATCCGAGAAATCCATCACCTACTCTACCCAGCAACTGGATGGACTGGAGCTTACAAAAGCAAAAGACCCCAACCTGGTAAATACCCTGAATGGTAAAGTAGCAGGTTTAACTATTTCCTCCAGCGCTTCCGGCGTGGGTGGTTCCGCTAAGGTGATCCTGCGCGGAAGCAAATCAGGATTGGGAAGTAACCAGGCATTGTATGTAATTGACGGCGTCCCTATGAATAATACCATCACCACCCAACCCGGTAGTATTTACGGTGGCAGTGGTTCCTACGATGGTGGTGATCCTATCTCCAACCTCAACCCGGAAGACATTGAAAGCATTTCCGTGTTGAAAGGTGCATCTGCCGCCGCACTTTACGGCAGCCAGGGCGCGAATGGCGTGATCATCGTTACTACTAAAAGCGGTAAGGCTGGTCGTACGGTGATTAATGTATCGTCTGGTTTCACCATGAGCCAGGCGGCTTACAAGCCTAAGTTCCAGAACAACTATGGCCAGGATCCCAATAATACCACCAAGAGCTGGGGCAGTAAAATCAATGGTGCGGCGGATAATGTGTCTGATTTTTTCCAGAACGGGAATAATTTCACCAATGCCATCAGCCTGGCCGGTGGCTCTGAAAAAGCCCAAACCTATTTCTCCTATGCCAACACCTCCGCAAGGGGTTTGGAAGCGGGCAATAAACTGGGCCGTCATAACCTGAGCTTTAAAGAAACAGGACATTTTCTGAATGATAAACTCACTGCTTCCGCAGATGTGAATTACATGACCCAGAAAATTAACAATACTCCTTTATCTGGTTTTTACTTCAACCCGCTTACCGGCTTATACCTGTTTCCCCGCGGAGTGGATATCGGCCCGTACAGAGATAACTATGAAGTGCCTGATCCTGCCCGGAACAACCTGATGGTACAGAACTGGCCATTTTCAGAAGATGTACAGCAAAATCCCTGGTGGATCCTCAACCGCAATACCAACACTCTTAACAGGAACAGGATCCTGGCTAATGCCAGCCTGAAGTACGATATCAACAGCTGGCTGAATGTACAGGGAAGAGGAAGCATTGACCGGATCAGCGATGTATATGAACAAAAAATATACGCAGGTACGCAGACTACGCTGGCATCCAAGAACGGGGGATACAACTATAACAATAATACCACTACCCAGCAATACGGCGACCTGATCGCCAACTTTAACATCCCGGCCAACGACTTTCACTTCACCGGTTTGGTGGGTGGCAGTATCCGCGATGTGAAAACACAGGGTGATTACCTGGTAGCCGGACAGGAAGGCTTATGGCTTCCTAATATATTCACTATACAAAACATGAAAACGCTGAATGCCCGTAACTCCGGTACTTTACAGGAGAAACACAGCCAGTGGCAATCTGTTTTCGGAAGTGTGAATATCTCCTATAAAGATTGGGTATACCTGGATCTGACAGCACGGAACGACTGGGCTTCCAACCTGGCGTTTACCAACCAGCTATCTTACTTCTATCCGTCTGCCGGTTTAAATGTGATCCTGAGCCAGCTGCTGAAAATGCCTAAAGCGATCACGTATGGTAAGATCCGTGGATCTTATGCGATTGTGGGTAATTCGCCTTTGGCTTACCAGAGTAATACACCAGATAATACACTGATCACCGGTGGTAGCTTTTCGGTGAGGACCCAGGTCCCCTTTACCAACCTGAAGCCGGAAAAAACCAAATCGCTGGAATTAGGTACGGAATGGCGCTTTTTCGACAGCCGTTTAAGCGTGGACCTCACTTACTATAAAACAAATACTACTAACCAGACGATGGAAATTGCGGCGCCTAATGCTACTTTGGCTAATACCTACTTTATTAACGCCGGTGATATCCAGAACCAGGGCGTGGAAGCGATGATACGATATGATGTATTGCGCGATACCAAACTGAAATGGAATACTGCGATCAACTATGCAGTAAACGACAACAGGATCGTATCACTGTCGCCATTTGTTGACCGTTTCAGTCTGACCGGTGAAGGCAGTGGCGCCAACTATGCTTCCCAGTTTAAAGTGGGTGGTTCTTTTGGCGACATTTACGGTACGGTGTTAAACCGTGATGCGCAGGGCCGTGTGATAATTGATAAAGATGGCGCTCCTTCCCTCGCCGGCGGCCAGATGCAGTACCTGGGCAACGCCAATACCAAATGGCAGTTAGGCTGGAACAACAGCTTTGCTTATAACAACTTCACTTTATCATTCCTGATAGACGGCAAATTTGGCGGGCAGGTAATGTCTGTAACGCAGTCGATGATGGATGGTTACGGCGTTTCTGCTGTTTCCGGTGCAGCCCGTGATGCAGGTGGCGTAAAAGTAAATGGCGTAGATGAAAACGGGCAGCCGGTTACTACGGTAGATGCTGAAAAATGGTACAACGTAGTAGGTGGCAGAACCGGCGCTTCAAGTGAATATATGTACAGTGCTACTACGGTAAGGTTAAGAGAAGCATCACTGGGTTATACCATTCCATTGAAGGGCAACGCGGTGAAAGCACTGAAGGTATCTGCCAACGGCCGTAACCTGTTCTACTTCTCTAAAAAAGCACCGTTTGATCCGGAGCAAACCATGTCTACCGCCAACGGGCTTGGCGGCGTGGATGTATTTATGCTGCCTGCCAGCCGCAGCTATGGCGTTACTGTAAATGCCACTTTCTAATCATTTACCGAAAAACTGAAAACAATGAAACTGTATAATAAAATGAAGCGTTACAGATCAGGTTTGCTGGTAGCTACCGCTGCCCTGGTAACCGGGATGAGTGCCTGTACAAAAAACTTTGAGCGTTATAATACGGATAATACCGGCGTAACCGATGGCCAGCTTGGGCCGGATTTTAATTCGCTGGGCTTCCTGAAAACTGCGGAGATGTCTATCCTCAATTTTTCCGGCGGGGGCGATCCCAACTCTTACCAGGTACAACAGAACCTGAATGCAGATTGCTTTTCCGGATACTTTATGACGCCCAACCCATTCAGCAGTTCCAATAATACGAATTATGGCCTGGTACCAGGCTGGAACGGAGAAGCATATAAAGTAGGTTACCTGAATGTAATGTCGTCTGTAGATAAGCTGAAGAAAGGCGGGATAGATAAAAATTTCCCTGCAGTATGGGCTGTGGCGCAGATAGTACAGGTTACCGCCATGAGCCGTGTAACGGATATCTACGGCCCAATTCCGTATAGCCGTGTGGGTGAGGGATTATCTACCGTTCCTTACGACAGCCAGCAGGATGTGTATAAGCAATTTTTTGCACAGCTGGACAATGCTGCCGCAAGTTTGCGTGCACAGATCAGCGGCGGTGCTGCGCTTCCATTTGACTTCTCCACTTTCGATGTGGTGTATAACGGCAACTTCACGCAGTGGTTGCGCTTTGCCAATTCCCTGCGTTTACGCCTGGCGATGCATATTGTAAAAGCTGATTTAGCCACAGCAAAAGCGGAAGCGGAAAAAGCCCTGAATCCGGCCAATGGCGGCGTGATTACAGACAATGCGGATAATATGACGGTAAAAGTAACCGGTGACTTTACCAACCCGCTTGTTTTTATTGCGAAGAACTGGGCAGACATTCGCATCGGTGCTGCCATTCAATGTTACCTGACGGGTTATAAAGATCCAAGGATTTCAAGGTATATGGATAAAGCCACTGATCCGGCCACAGGACTGAAAGGAGAATATAAAGGCATCCGCATTGGCAGCCAGGTAGATAAATCCAAGTACCAGACCTATTCTTCCCTGAATACAGATGATGGCGCCTCTCCTGCGTTTACACTGAAAACGCCTATTCAGGTAATGACTGCTGCGGAAGTATATTTCCTGCGCGCAGAAGCAGCCTTCCGTGGTTGGAGCAATGCAGGTGGAAGTGTGCAACAACTATACGAACAAGGTATTACCACTTCCATGGCACAATGGCAGGTAAGTGCCCCAGGCTACCTGGCAGACGATAAAAGTACTCCTGATGCCTACACAGATCCTAAGAATCCTGCTAATAACTCAAATGGCAAGCCATCTACCATTACTATTAAGTGGAATGAAAGCGCCACTGATAAGGATAAAATGGAGCGCATCATCACTCAGAAATGGATCGCAATGTTCCCCGAGGGACAAGAGGCGTGGACAGAATTCCGTCGTACCGGTTATCCGAAATTGTTCCCTGTAGTGAATAACAGAAGCGGTAATACTATCTCAACAGATGTACAGATCCGCAGGCTGCCATTCCCACAAAACGAGTATAATACCAATCCTGCTACGGTAGCAGATGCGGTAAAACTATTGGGCACCGGCGGTGACAATGGTGGTACCCGTCTCTGGTGGGATGCGGATAAATAAAAAATCTTCCTATATGGCTGCCGGTCATTTGCCGGCAGCCATAGCTATCAATATTCAAAGTTAACCTGAGCATACGTTTGTTATAAGAACCACCAGACCGGAAAACCCGTAACCAAAATTTGAACCCGGATTTCCTAATCATTTAAACATTCATTCCAGTATGAAAAAACAATTTCATTCCCTACGGCTATTGGCCGCAGGAACGGCCTGCGCCGCCTTTTTCTTCACCGCGTGTAAAAAGGAAAACGCCAAGAGCAGCAGTAACCACACTGCCGGCGCACATGTAGAAACTGTTACCAAAGCCGGAGGTATTTCCGTTTGCTATGTGGAAGTAAACAGCAATAGTTTACTGAATACCGGCAAATACACGTTAACCACCGGTGGGCAGCAGCTGTTTGATATTGCCATTATTTTCGCGGCCAATATCAACTACAACACCAGTACACAGAAAGCCGTACTGTACAACAACCCCAATGTATCCAATGTGCTGACCAACAGGGCCACGCAAATTGTGCCCCTGCAAAACAAAGGGATGAAAGTATTGCTCTCTATCCTCGGTAATCACCAGGGTGCAGGCTTCTGCAACTTTACCAGCAGAACCGCTGCACGCGCGTTTGCACAACAGCTCAGCGATACGGTTAGCTACTATGGTTTAGATGGAATTGATTTTGATGATGAGTATGCTGAATATGGCAACAATGGCACTACGCAGCCGAACGACAGCTCCTTCGTAATGTTGGTGGATGAACTGCGCAAACTGATGCCCACCAAAATCATCTCCTTCTATTACTATGGCCCGGCGGCTTCCCGGTTATCATGGGGTGGTAAAAAAGTGGGCGACTTTGTTAACTACAGCTGGAACGCTATTTACGGCAGTTACTCCGTGCCTAATGTAGCCGGCCTTACAAAGGCGCAGTTAGGACCCGCAGCAGTAGATATCCAGGCCACCAGCCAGAGCACTGCCAACTCGCTGGCCACACAAACGAAGAACAACGGCTACGGCGTTTACCTGTGGTACAACCTCACCGGCACAGATAAACATGTTTATTTCTCTGGTGTTTCAAGTATCCTTTACAACAGTAATGTTACTTATACACCCTGATAAAAAAGAAAGGGAGCCGTTTAAAAAAAACGGCCCCCTTCTTCTCACTAAATACACCTGGTGATCATTTCTTCCACATGGAATAGTACAGCCCTACATAGGTTCCACGATGGTCCCATATATTGTCCAGTACCATCTGCCCGATTATAGACCGGGTACCTGCTTTAAATTCTTTCATAAATTCTTTATACGCTGTTTTCAGTGTTTGCCTCAGATAAGAGCCGTGATATTTGAATGCATCCGGTCCAAGTGTAATGGTTCTTGCTTTCACATTCTTAGTAACCGCTTCGCTCTGGTTCAATGAGAAACCTACATCCGGTTTTCCTATCTTCAGTTTATCTGCTGAATATTCTGCCAGTTTATTACCTGCTGCAATTTTTGCCGGGTCGCCCACTGCCTGTTTATAGTCTTTGATCATATGGTTCATTCTTCCGGCGTCGGTGCCCCATCCATAGCCCGCTTTCCAGTTCTTGAAAGATTCCAGCGATGCCGATGCGGTGGAAGATATAGCCCCATTCAATGCACCGGTTTTAATACCTTTCCACACGCTCTTCCAGGTATCCGGCGAGCCGTCGAGGCTTCCGTTAATAGCTCCCATTACCGCGCCTTTGGCTGTTCCTATGGCTACCTGCGCCGCAAAGGTGCCACCTCCCGGCACAAAGGTGAGGGCTGCTGTGGCAGCGCCTATGATGGCCCCGCGCCACATACCATCCCAGAAATTCTTGCCTGCCATATCATAAGCCATCCCTTTCTGCAAACCGGAAGATATTGCAGCGAATGCAATCACTGCAATCACGGTAAGCGGATCATCTCCATCAGGATCTACAAACATGGCAGGATTATTTCCCATGGCCATATACGGGCTACCGTATTGTTCCACTGCATCGGGGCTATGCCATACGCCCAGTTGCGGATCGTAGAACCTTGCACCGAAATCATACATTTCCAGCCCGGAGTTATCACTGAACTCACCGGCCTGTAACTCTTTACCCTGGTACGCATAGCGGTTGGGCAATTTGTTCCATGCCCGGTCGCTGATGCCAGCCATTGTTAATCCATCAGGATAATAATGGGTTTCTTCCAGCAGCGGGCCTCTTGTATTTACTACCTGGAGATTATCGAAGTATACATCCAGGTTACTTTCATTGCTGCAATAAATATACAGGTATCCACTCTTTGCCATTGGCTGGCTGAGTGAAGAATGCTTCTTCACTACATCCGGCAGGTTGCTTACCAGGTCTGTTCCGTTGGAAACAGGCCTGAACTGGTTATCGAACAGGATCCAGTTAACCGCCGCTTTAGGCGCTACTGTTGGATTGGGTTGATTAGGCGTGCTTCCCAGCATGGTGTTCAATGGCACCGTAGTGGCGCTTACACTGTTGAGATCTGTAGAAACACCGTGCAAACTGGAAGTAACTACAGCCGTTCCGGCAAATGCATTTACGAAAGATGCCAGCGTGGAAGTGATGGGATAGGAAGTGGGCGCTGCGCCGGTACTATGCCAGACACTGTTGCACAGTATGGAGATCTTATCCCCCGCCATTACTTTAATAGTGATGCCTAAACCGGTTTTATCACCTGTTTGCCCGTTGAGCAAGTACAGCTTATCACTGTTGGCCGTCACATTGCTGTAAGGGTTTACGCTGTTAGACGGATTACCATTATTATTCTGGTTCTGGTAAGTGCCACCGGAAGCGCTGGCCAGCCAGGGCAGCGTGGTAGCCGATTTTATATTTGCCGGTTTGATGTCGTAGAACTGGCTTTCAAAAGCCTGTGCAGTGCCGCCGTTGTAGGTAGCATTTTCCAGTGTAGCGGCCGGGTAGATATCTGTTTGCTGTTCGTCGGATAATACCATACGGGTATTTCCCTGCTGATCTCTCAGGAAGTAATCAAACACATACCCTGTGATAGTGGTGGGGGCAGCTGCGTTATTATAAACGGGCCTGATACGGCCTTCTTCCTGCGATATGAACAGCAGTTTATCCGTATACTGCAAAGGCGCCAGTGACGCATTGCTGTAAGCTACGGAACCATATGTAAATCCATTGATGTACTTCGTGGTACTGGTAACGTTGGTAGCATAGCTGACGTTGTTGTATTTGATACTGACATTATTTTCCGTAGTGGTTTTCTGTACCTTATCTCCCAGCGCATTATACTGATACTGTATAGTTCCTTTGGTACCGATGCTGAACGTTTGCGGCAGGTCCAACGTATTATAACTGATGTTGCTGGTAATGCCCCTGTTATAATCCGTTATTGCGTTACCATTGGCGTCGTAGGTATAATCGATCTGTGCGGCAGTTTTTCCGGTGGGGTAATGAAAATCGCCCAGCGTTGTTTGCGCGTTATTGGCGTTATCCATTACGTTCTGCAGCTTGTTGCTCACATTGCCGTTCTGGTAAGTATAGGTGAGATTATCGATCGTAGCGGAGCCTCCCAGCTGGAACCCGCTTCTATTGAGCGCGGTGATATTACCGTTTACATCATACGCTGTGTTGTTAACGGAGAAGTCGATATAACTTTTATCCCAGGTGCTGGCGCTGGAATTTTGCAGGAAAGGCGCTGTCAGCAGCCTGTCGCCGTTGTCATAGGTGAACTCCATTTTCCTGTTGATGCCATCCCCCTTGCTTTTCCAGGTCACGCCGCCATAGTTGCCGTTATATCTTGGATTGGCATAGGAACTGCCTGCTGCTACGGACGTTGTTTTATCATACCCTACTTCGAAGCCAAAGTAATTCTGGCTGGTATTGGACAGGTAGGTTCTGTTAGCGCCCAGCAGCCATCCGCGGATGTTATAATCGTAGTTCATGCTTTCCAGCCCGGCGTTGGCATTATATGCCGGCGCCAGCTGTTTCTTTTTAAGCATGCCCAGTTCATTATAGGTATTGGCTACGATGGTGGAATTGACTGTGATGCCGCCTGTGGTGATTTTCTTTGTAATGGTGAGCAGCCTGCCGTTTGCGTCGTAGGTATTTTTGGAGAAGAGCAGATGCGTTTGCGGGTTGGTGCCTGCTTTGTTTTGTGTGGCCAGGTCCCCTACTACTTTTCCTTCCCAGTTGTATTGCCTGGTGGCAATATCGGTGCCGCCGGTTGTATTGATACGTTGCACCTGGATATTATTGCCGCGGGCATCGTAGAAATTCACCGTGTATTCGTATTGCGTACCTGTGCCGCCTATGATCTTAACCTTGCTACCGGTTTGCCGGCCGGCCGTCATGATGCTTTGCGTCATGGGTTGGGCATAATCCGGTGCGGTGTTGTAAGTGGT
>NZ_DATCRD010000197.1:0-11636 GCF_036569185.1 Chitinophaga sp. | reverse complement strand
GATTCTAAAAAAATTGGGAGATAAAAACGAAGACTCGCTTTTTATCTCCCAAAATCTTTTTAAATCAAAAAAATAAATTTCAGGCTAATCAGTAAAATCAGTTTAATCCTGAGTCAGACAACCTCCGCGTTATTTCAAAATAAGTACCAGCGTGCCTGCAATAATAAGCCCTGCACCGATGGCGGTTTTCAGCGTGATGGTTTCATGGAGGAAAATGGCGGATAAAACAATGGTGAGCGCCACGCTGAGTTTATCCACCGGGGCTACCTGCGATACCTGCCCCACCTGGAGCGCCTTGAAATAAAAAAGCCAGGAACAACCGGTGGCAATACCCGATAAAATAAGGAACAGCAGCCCGTGCTTTGAAACGGCGCCTACATTTTTATATTCCCCTCCTGCAAATACAATGGCCCAGGCCAGCACCAGTATCACAAGCGTTCTGATGGCGGTAGCCAGGTTGGAAGGAATATCCGCTACCCCGATCTTGGCCAGGATAGCGGTTAAGGCCGCAAAGAAAGCGGATAGTAATGCATAAAACCACCACATAATTTTTCCTGTTTACTGCCGAAGTTATCCCGCAAAACTGTAGGAATATTGTAGCAGGGTCAGATCTTTCTTCCTAAAATCTTTAAACTTCTTTCCACGTCATCCAGCACGGCAATTTCCGGCAGGTGCGCCCATTCTTCAAAACCCATCTTCATAAACAGTTTCAGACTGGGTTCGTTATGTGCGAAGATGAAACCCAGCAATGTTTGCACCCCGAATTCCGGCGCTATGTCAATGGCATACTGCAGTACTTCCTTCCCAAATCCTTTCCCACGGGCTGTTTCATCGAGGTAAATACTTACTTCTACCGTGCCGTTGTAGGCAGGGCGCCCGTAAAAAGACTGGAAACTCATCCATCCCACATTGCTGCCGTTATTGTCGATCATCCACAGGGGGCGGCGGATGCTGTCGTGCGCATGAAACCAGGCCCGCCGGCTTTCAACGGTTACCGGCGAGGTATCGGCAGTTACCATCCTGCCGGCAATGGTAGTGTTATAAATTTCAACGATCCGTGGCAGGTCGGCTTCCGTGGCGTGCCGGAATTGTAAGCTCATAGTATGTAATAATTAAAAGATGGATTCACGGGTATGTTCACTTCTTAAAAGACTGTAAAGCTCTGCGTTCACAAATTTTCCCTTCTCAAAAAAAGCATCTCTCAGGAAACCTTCGTAACGGAAGCCCAGCCTGGTCAGCAGTTTGGAGGAGGCCAGGTTGTCGGGATCCACAAAGGCTTCAATGCGGTTAAACTGCAACTCCTCATAACCATAATCAAGCATAACGCTTACGGCCTCTTTCATAATGCCTTTGCCCCAGTAAGAAGGGCGGAGGTCGTAGCCAATCTCCGCTTTGAAATGTATTTTACTGATCTTATGATAACCGCAGGTACCTATCAGTTCATCCTTCCCGGCCAGTGTAATGGCCCATCGCATGCCTTCTTCCTTTTCCAGGCTCTGGTGGAAGAACCGGATGATCTGGGTGGCTTCACTGATATTGGTGAAGGAATCGATGTCCATATATTTTGTAACCGCATCATCCGAGAAGTGGCTGAACAGTGCGGCGGTGTCTTTGTCTTCTATGGGTCGCAGCACCAGTTCGCCGCTACTTAAAACAGGTAAATGCATGATCTGGTTGCCGGTTTAAATGAACGCAAAGCTAACAGATATTGATAAATTGTCCATGAGGAGATCGATTTTAATCCCGCTTTAATGCCCGCCCGGGTAAACAATCCTACTTTTGCAGGGGTTATTGCTTATAATTTTTTTTATGAAAATACTGGTTATAGAAGATGAAGTGAAAGTGGGGGCTTTCATTAAAAGAGGGCTGGAAGAGCATCACCACCAGGTGGATGTATATACAGACGGGATGAAGGGGCAGCAGGCTGCCCTGGAGCAGGACTACGACCTGATTTTACTGGACCTGATGTTGCCGGGTATCAATGGGACCACGGTATGCAGGAACCTGCGCGCACTGGAAATTCCTGTGCCTATATTAATGCTCACTGCGTTGAATGCCACGCAGGATATTGTAGAAGGGCTCAACGCCGGCGCCGATGATTATCTTGCCAAGCCTTTTCATTTCTCTGAGCTGATAGCCCGTATCAATGCCTTATCAAGACGGAAAAGTCATTTCCACCAGGAACAGGCAGTGCTCACATTTGCAGATCTTCAGCTGAACACCCACACCAAAACCGCCAGCCGGGAAGGGCAGGAGATCGTGCTCACCGCAAAAGAATATGCATTGCTGGAACTGCTGCTCCGCAATACCGGTAAGGTGCTTTCCCGGGCGCTTATTTCTGAAGCCGTATGGGGGCTTGAGTTCGACACGGGTACCAATACCATTGATGTATACGTAAATTATCTCCGGAATAAAATAGAAAAAGGCTTTACCGGCGAAAAGCTGATCCACACGGTAGTAGGGATGGGTTATGTGATGAAACAGAAATAACTTATGAAGATCCGTCACCGCTTATCACTGCAGTTTACGCTGATCTCAGGTATTATCCTTACCATTGTTTTCGTACTGATATACCTGTTATCCGCCCAATATATCCAGAACAGTTTTTATAAGCTGTTGCAGATGCGCGCGCTGGTAACTGCGCAGGTATACCTGGAAAAAGATGAGGTGACTAAAAAGAAATTCCTCGAAATTGAGAAGAGCTACCGGGAACGCATACCCGATGAATCCAGTAATATTTACGACCAGCATAACCAGGGAGTATTTATTGAAAAAACGAGGTACAACTGGCCGGTATCCCTGTTGGAAACCATCCGTCATAAAGAGGTGTACCGTTTCCGTTTCCGGGAAGAATCAGGACTGGGCATTTACTATCCCGATAACCAGGGCGATTTTGTAGTGATTGTTACCGCCCGCAACACCGCAGGCATCCAGCAACTGCAGTATCTTTTATGGATATTGATCATTATGTTTTTTGTGGCGCTGCTCATCATTTTCCTGATGGGGCAATGGTATGCCAGCAGGGCGCTGGAACCTATCAAGAACATTAACCGGCAGGTACAGAAGATCCGTTCCAATAACCTGCATATGCGTGTGCAACAGGGGTTGAATAAAGATGAAATAGATGAATTGGCTACTAATTTCAACGGTCTGCTGCAACACCTGGAACAAGCCTTTGACATGCAACGCTCATTTGTGTCTAATGCTTCCCATGAGTTGCGTACGCCGTTAACTACTATTATCGGGGAGATAGAAGTAACGCTTCAGAACAGCCGCAGCCGGGAAGAGTATGTACAAACGCTGTGTACTTTGCTGGGAGAGTCTGAAAAGCTGAAGATCATCACTGATGGCCTGTTACAGCTTACCAGGGTAGATGCCAATCTTACAGAAGCCAACAGTGAACTGATCCGGCTGGATGAATTACTGTGGGAGTTATCGGACTACTGGCGGCATAAAACGCCCGCTCTGCAGTTGCGCGTACAACTCAGCGGCCTTCCGGAAGACGCGTCCCTGCTATGCATCCGGGGTAACCGATCGCTGATAATACTGGCGTTGCAGAACATTTTCCGGAATGCATTTAAATTTTCGTATAACCGTGACGTTAGTTGCCTGCTTTCCTACAGCGGAAGTGGTCTTAGCCTGTCTGTAAGCGACAAGGGTATTGGTATTGCAGCGGCAGACACAGAGAAGATCTTTATGCCATTATACCGGGCAGATAACGCGCATACTTTCGATGGGTACGGTATCGGGTTATCGATGACGCAAAAGATCCTGCACCTGCATAAAGCCACTATCACAGTAAGCAGCGTATTGGGCCAGGGTACTACGTTTAATATATTCTTTACACCTGCCGGTCAATTCTAATCTGGTTTTAACTTTATTCTAATAAGCCGCTAATAGCCCCGTATCATCTTTGTGCAACGAAAAAAAGTTGTATGATCAATAGATTAGCAGGGCTTACCTGGCTTGTACTGTTTGCTACTGTGTTCCGTACCACAGCATCAGCACAGGTGAAAGACACATTAACCTTAACATTGCCGCAGGCGGAGCAGCAATTCCTGCAAAAGAATATTTCTTTACTTACGCAGCGTTACAGTATTGATTCGGCCAAAGCAGGGGTGATCACGGCCAGACTGTACGATAATCCGCAGGTGACCTTTGAGAACGTGTTGTATAATCACACTACCAGGAAGTGGTTCGACCTCTCCTATCAAGGGCAGAACAGCCTGCAGGCGGAACAGTTGCTCAAACTGGCCGGCAAACGGAATAAGGCGGTAAAGCTGGCACAGAGCGGGATAAAGCTGAGCGAATACCAGTTCTATGACCTGATGCGCACCCTGCGTTTTTCCCTTCATGATAATTTTTACGATCTATATTATAAACAGCAATCGCTGGAAACCTTCGCCAGCCAGATTGCTTTTTTGCAGACGGTGGTGACCGCATTTACCGCACAGCAGGCCAAAGGGAATATTGCGCCCAAAGAGGTGGTGCGGATCAAATCGATGCTGTACGATTTACAGCATGATCATTTATCGCTGCAAGAGGATATTCAGCAAACACAATCGGACCTGGCGTTGCTGATCAGGGTACCACCTGGCACCGTGATCCGGCCGGTATTGCCGGAAGGCGCCGGAGAAAAGCCACTGGCGCTGAGTTACAGTTATCAGTCGCTGCTGGACACAGCACGGGAAAACCGCTACGACCTGAAGATAGCGCAGGAAACGGTGAACTATAATCACCTGAACCTGCGGTTACAGAAATCGATGGCCGTGCCGGATCTGCAGGTAGGCTTTTCGTACGACAAACAGGGCAACTTTGAGCGTAATTACAATGGACTGAACGTATCCATGCCACTGCCATTTTTTAACCGCAACCAGGGGAATATAAAAACCGCCAGGGCAGCGCTGGAAAGCAGTAAGCTGCAGCTGGAAGGACAGGAAGATGAACTGGCGCATGAAGTGATGAACAGTTACCAGCTGGCATTGCAAACAGAAAAGCTGCTGAATGAGTTTGATCCCGGTTTTGAAAATGAATACACTACCATGATGAATGAAGTGGAGAAAAATTTCCGGCTTCATAATATCGGGTTACTCGAATTCATTGACCTGTACGATGCCTACCGGAATAATGTCCTAAAAATGAATGCGCTGAAATACGATCGCCTGCATGCGTTGGAGTCGCTTAATTTCAGTACCGGCACGCCTGTTTTTCATCCCTGATAAATTTTCTCACATGCAATATCCAGTAAAACGTTATATACCTGCAATTGTTATCATTATATCCCTTGGTAGTATCATCACCGGCTGCGGCAGCAAAGCTGCGCCTGAAGCACTCCGTTCATGGTCGCTTTCAGATTCTTTGCTCCGCACGCTGGTAGTTGATACCGCTACCGCCCGGCCTGTTGAAAGTGAAATACTGCTTACCGGCAAGATCACAGAGAACGAAGACAAGACGGCGCGCATTTTCCCGATGGTGAGCGGCATTGTTACGGCGGTAAAAGTCCATTCCGGCGATTTTGTACAAAAAGGCCAGGTGCTGGCAATTATCAAAAGCCCCGAGATGGCAGGCTTTACGGCAGATCAGCGTATATCCGTGAACGATATGGCCACAGCCAGGAGGAATATGGAAGTAGCAGAGTCATTTTATAAGAGCGGGTTAAACTCCCAGCGGGAATATGAAGAAGCCAAAAGTACCTACGATAAGGCCGTTGCCGCTTATAATAAATCGCAGGCTATCCTGGAGATCAACGGGGGCGGGCATCGTACCGATTATGCCGTGAAAGCGCCGGTACCAGGATTTGTGATCAGTAAGCGCGCCGCCGAAAGTATGCAGTGGCGCCCGGATAACACCGATCCCATTTTCGTGGTGGCCGATCTGAATAATGTATGGGCGATGATCAACATCTTCGAGTCGGACATTGCCGGCATCCACGAAGGAGATAAAGTACAGATGAGCACCCTGTCTTACCCCGATAAAATTTTCTATGGTACTATCGATAAAATTTACAACGTACTGGATCCTGAAAATAAGGTAATGAAAGCCAGGGTAGTAGTGGATAATCCCGGTTTCCTGCTGAAGCCTGAAATGTTTGTGCGGGTGAAAGCTAACCGGCATTCTGATAGTACAACGGTGAGCATCCCATCGAGGGGGATCATTTTTGACCACGACAAATATTACGTATTGGTACGCTCCAACGCGAAGAGCGGCATAACGGTAAAGGAAGTGAAGTTAGAGAAAACCAGCGAAGGAAGAGCCTATATCAGCGCCGGTTTACAGGAAGGCGACCAGGTAATAGCTTCCCGGCAGGTATTCATTTATGAAACGCTGAAGGATCAGCAGTAAAGGCCCACTACTATGAACAGATTTATTAAGAGCGTACTTGCCTTTTCTTTAAGCAACAGATACTTCATTTTTTTTGCCACCGGGGTATTGGCTGTTGCCGGCTATATCAGCTTTAAACAGATTGGCGTAGATGCTTTCCCGGATGTTACCAATACTTCCGTTACCATTATTACCCAATGGCAGGGCAGGAGTGCGGAAGAGGTAGAGAAATTTGTAACAAGACCTATAGAGATTGCCATGAACCGGGCGCAGAAGAAAACGCATATCCGTTCCTCTTCGCTGTTTGGGCTATCTGTAGTGAAAGTGATTTTTGATGATGATGTGGATGACACTTTTGCAAGGCAGCAGATCAATAACAATATCAGCTCCGCCTCGCTGCCGGATGGGGTAGATCCTGAGATAGAGCCGCCTTATGGTCCCACCGGGGAAATTTACCGTTATACACTGCAAAGCAGCAAGCTATCAGTAGCCGAGCTGAAAACGCTGCAGGACTGGGTGATCGAGCGGAACCTGTTATCCGTGCCGGGTGTGGCGGATATTGTAAGTTTTGGCGGGGAAGTGAAAATTTACCAGGTAACTATGGACCCTGATAAAGCTGTGCAATATGATATTACAGCACAGGAGATGTACCAGGCATTGTCCAAAAGTAATATCAATGTAGGCGGCGACGTGATTGTAAAAAATGCACAGGCATACGTGGTGAGAGGGATTGGTATTCTTAATAATACAGAGGAGATCAAAAATATCATTGTAGATCATATCAATGGCACGCCCATACTGGTAAAGGATGTAGCCGATGTAAGCATATCGGCACTGCCCAGGCTGGGACAGGTGGGGCGCGACCAGGACCATGATGTAGTGGAAGGTTTCGTGGTAATGCGGAAAGGGGAGAACCCCGCTGTAGTAATTGAAGCGCTGAAACAAAAGATAACGGAGCTGAATACACGTATTTTACCGGACGACGTAAAGATAAAGCCGTTTTATAACCGGGAAGACCTGATCGATTTTTCCACGCATACGGTTTTGCATAATATGCTGGAGGGGATCATTTTTGTAACGGTGATCGTATTCCTGTTTATGGCCGACTGGCGTACTACGGTGATTGTATCGGTAGTGATCCCGCTGGCATTGTTGTTTGCGTTCATTTGTTTACGGATCAAGGGAATGAGCGCCAACTTGTTGTCTATGGGAGCGATCGATTTCGGGATCATTATAGACGGGGCCGTGGTAATGATGGAAGGGATTTTCGTGGTGCTCGATAAGAAGGCGCATACCGTGGGGATGGACCGGTTTAATAAACTGAGTAAAGCGGGGATGATCCGCAGGGCCTGCCTGGAAAATGGCAAGGGGATCTTCTTTGCAAAGCTGATCATCATTACCGGGTTGCTGCCCATTTTTACCTTTGAGAAAGTGGAGGGAAAGATGTTTTCCCCGCTGGCCTGGACGTTGGGATTTGCACTGCTGGGGGCGTTGATCCTTACCTTTACCCTGGTGCCGGCGCTGGCCAGCGTATTGCTCCGGAAGAATGTAAAGGAGAAGCATAATGTTTTCCTGGAATTTATTAACCGCGTCACACTGCGGATCTTTAACTCTTGTTTCCGGCATCGCCGTATAGCCTTTACCGTATCGCTTATCGTACTGGCGTTTGGGTTATACTGCTTCAGGTTCCTGGGAACAGAGTTCCTGCCGCAGCTGAACGAGGGAGCTATTTATATCAGGGCTACCGGGCCGTTAAGTACATCGCTGGAGGAATCGGTAAAGGTAGGCAACGACATCAGGCGGAAGCTGCTTACCTTCCCGGAGGTAAAGCAGGTAGTGTCTCAAACCGGCCGCCCGAATGACGGCACCGACGCAACGGGTTTTTACAATATTGAGTTCCATGTGGATATTTATCCGCAGGGCGAATGGAAGAGCGGCATCACGAAAGCAAGGCTGATAGAGGAGATGAAGGACAAACTGGAAGGCATTCCCGGTATTACGCTGAACTTTTCCCAACCGATCATGGATAATGTGGAGGAAGCGGTTTCCGGTGTGAAAGGCTCTATTATAGTGAAGTTGTTTGGAGATGATTTTAAGCTGGTAGAAAATAAGGAAGAATCAATAGAGAAGATCCTGAAAGGGGTGCATGGCATTGAGGATCTGGGGATCCTGCGGAATATTGGCCAGCCGGAGCTGCGCATTAACCTGAACCAGCAGAAGATGGCCCTGTACGGGGTGACCACGGAGGATGCAAATTCCGTAATAGAAATGGCCATCGGGGGGAAGGCGGCTACCCGTATCTATGAAGGGGAGAAGAGCTTTGATCTTCGTATACGCTATCCCGAGGGTTTCCGGGAAAGCGAGGTATCCATCGGCAACCTAACGATACCGACTATACGGGGTAATAAGATCCCGTTGAAGGAGATCGCGGAAATTGAGCATATAGTAGGGCCCAGTATGATTTACCGGGACAAGCATATGCGGTATGGGGCTATTAAATTTTCGGTAAGGGGCAGGGATCTGGGTAGCACCATTGCAGAAGCGCAGCAGAAAGTGGGCGAGCAGATCACTTTGCCGAAGGGATATTCCCTGGAATGGGCAGGCGATTTTGAGAACCAGCAGCGGGCCACAAAACGATTGATGCAGGTAGTGCCCATCAGTTTATTGTTGATTTTCCTGATCCTGTTTATTCTTTTTGGAAAGGTAAAGGACGCCCTGCTGGTGCTGAACAATGTACCATTTGCGATTATCGGCGGCATCTTTTCGCTGTGGCTTACCGGGACGAACTTTAGTATATCAGCGGGTATTGGCTTTATAGCTTTGTTCGGAATCTGTGTACAGAATGGGGTGATCCTGTTATCGAAGTTCAAGACAAATGTGCGTACCACGCATGCAGGGGCGCATTTCAGTTTGCCGGATGCTATCCTGGAAGGTGTGGAATCGAGAATACGCCCGGTGATCATGACAGCCATGATGGCGGCCATCGGGTTGCTGCCTGCGGCAATCAGTATGGGTATCGGTTCTGAAACTGCACGGCCGCTGGCACGTGTGGTGATAGGCGGGTTGATCACGGATACTTTTTTCAACCTTTTTATATTCCCAATCGTGTTTTACTGGGTATATAAAAACAGGCTAAAGAAAGAGCGATTATTATCATAGCGATTGGTTGTTGATTTATAGTGTGAAGTTGTCCCGGTGGTGGCCGGGACAACTTTTTTTATGCTTTAATCTTTCTTCACTACTTTCACTTTCTTCACTTTCGGTTTGGATTCATCACCCAGCAAGATAGCCCAGGGGGTCATCTCTTCAATATTCTGACAAATAATTTTAATGATGGCAATGGTGGGGATGGCGAGGAACATCCCAGGAATGCCCCATAACATATTGCCGAGCACCACGCCCACGATCGTGACCAGTGCATTGATCTTCACTTTGGACCCCACGATGCTGGGGAACAGGATGTTGCTGTCGAACACGTGAATGAGAAAGAGGGCGATGCCTGCCTGCAATGCCTGTATAGGCGTGCCCGTAGCCAGGGTAACCAGGATAATGAGAATGGCAGCGGTCAAAATACCTACATATGGGATGATATTGAAGATGGCTGCCATTACCCCCAGCAGGATAGCGTATTTAATGCCCAGGATAAAGAACAGGGTAGTATTGAGCGCGGCAACAATGACCATTTCTATCATCAATCCGCCCACATAGCTTTTAATAATAGTGCGGGTGCTGGCAATGACAGTGAGCAGTTTTTCGCGGTGCTGCTCCTGGAAGATCTTTATCAGGAAAGATACCAGTAACCTGCGGTAGAAGAGAATAAAAAAAGCATAGAGGAAAACAAATACCACAAATATCAACAGGGAGGAAACGGAGAGGAATGTTTGACTGATGAAGCTGGTAGCAGTGCCCAGTGTGCCCATCATGGCTTTTTCCACGTAACTCATCTGGGTGCTGGAATTGATATGGAATTTGGTATTCACCCAGTCCTGGGTGGAATCGATCACCAGCATCAGCTTTTGTTCCAGCTGGGGGAAGTCGGAAATAAAGGCTTCCATTTGTTTGCCCAGCAGGAGTATCAACAGTACAATGCCTATAATAAACAGCAATACGGCTATGATAGCTGCCAGTCCGCGCGGAATGCGCCATTTTTCCAGCTGGTGAACCACGGGCAGCAGCATGATGGCAATGAGCATGGCAAACATGAGCGGAACAATGATACCGCTGCCTACATGGGCAATGTAAATGATAAGGATGATGGAAAAAAGGGTAAAGGTGAGACGGGCAGTAAACGGCAGTTTGATCTCGTTCATAGAGGTAGTGCTTTTATCAAAGATATTAAAAATCAAAGTGTATAACCATTGTATAGTGATTATACATTTGTTACATCAAAAGGTTGCAGTTCCGCACTGCTTTCGTTATTTTAGGGCATGCCTGAAAAATTTATCACTTATGAAAAAATTGTTTACCCTTTTGCTGCTTGTTTCCGGCAGTGTATCCCTTTCCTTTGCAAAACCCTTGCCGGCGGATACACTCCCTGTGCGCGGTTTTTGCATAGCCGCACCCAGGGCGCAGGGACTGGCGCCTTTCCTTAAATTTATTGATACCGAACTGGCGCCGCGGCATATCAACACATTGGTGCTGCGTGTTGATTTTAATTACCAGTTTAAATCACATCCTGAGCTGCGCGATGCGGGCGCTTTAACGGAGCAACAGGTAAAGCAACTGGTGCAAACCTGCCGTAAGCATAACATCCGCCTGATACCGCAGATCAATTTGCTGGGGCATCAGTCGTGGGCTGGCACCATTGGCAACCTGCTGAAGGTGTACCCCGATTTTGATGAAACGCCCTGGGTGAAGATGCCGGCAAACTATGTATGGCCCAATGCCGATGGGTTGTATTGTAAAAGTTATTGCCCGCTCCACCCGGGAGTGCATAAAATTGTTTTTGAGCTGGTAGATGAGATCTGTGAGGTGTTTGAAAGTACCGCCTTTCATGCGGGAATGGATGAGGTTTTTTATATAGGAGAAGATAAATGCCCGCGTTGCGGTGGCCGTGATAAGGCAGAATTATTTGCGGGGGAAGTATGGACGATCCGCAACCACCTGGCGGAGAAGGGCCGCGAGTTATGGATGTGGGGCGACCGTTTGCTGGATGGCAGGCTTACCGGTTTGGGCGCCTGGGAGGCGAGTATGAATAATACCCACCGTGCGGTAGACCTGGTTCCAAAAGATGTCATCATCTGCGACTGGCATTATGAACGTCCTGATAAAACGCCGGTGTACCTGGCGATGAAGGGATTGGCGGTAATCACCTG
>NZ_DATCRD010000196.1:0-6250 GCF_036569185.1 Chitinophaga sp. | reverse complement strand
TCTAAAAACAAATGCCTTCCTGTCCAAATGCAAAAAAATAACAAGCGTTAACCTGGTAGCCGGCCTGCTGCTTTATAGCATTACTTCTCCCGTGCCAGGGCACGCACAGGGAGTGCTCGACAGGAAAATATCGCTGCAGGCAGATGATATGAGCCTGAAAGGCGTGCTGAACCAGATCCACAGCAAGGCGGAGGTAAAATTTGTATATAGCTCCAGTCATATTGCGCTCGACCGGAAAGTATCTGCCAAAGCCAACCAGGAAGCGCTCGGCAAAGTGCTGGACCGCCTGTTGGGTGATCTTGAGATCGGGTTTGTGGTGAATGATAATTATATCATCCTCAAAGAAAATGATCCCGGCGCAAAACGCACCGCCAGTACAGATCTTAACGCTGTTCTTCCGGCAGATATCATTGTGAAAGGAAAAATACTCGGAGAAACAGGCGAGCCCTTTCCGGGCGCCACCATCATGGAGAAGGGGACTGCCAACGGCGTTACCTCCGCAGGCGACGGTACTTTTTCCCTCAAGGTAAAAGAAGGCGCTACCCTCGTGATCACCGCTATCGGCTATAACATCACGGAAGTAAAAGCATCAGAGGCTGGCATCATAAAACTGAAAGCCGCGGTAAAACAATTGCAGGACTTCGTGGTAACCGCCGCAGGGATTGCCCGCCAGAAGAATAGTCTTGGCTATTCAGTAAGCACGGTTACCTCTGACAAGGTAGCCCAGAAATCAGAGCCAGACCCGGTAAGAGCCCTCACGGGTAAAGTGGCGGGCGTGAATATCCAATCTGCCGGCGGCGTGGCGGGAGGCGGTACCAATATCACCATCCGCGGTAACTCCTCGCTCAATGGAAACAACCAGCCGTTGTTTGTGGTAGACGGTGTTCCCTTTGATAACTCCAGCTTTGCCAATGTAGGCGCTGCTACGGTAGGCGGCGTAGGCGTTACCAACCGCGCATTTGATCTTGATCCGAATAATATTCAAACCATGACGGTGCTGAAAGGCGCTGCTGCCGCAGCTTTATACGGATCAAGAGCGGCTAACGGCGCCATCATCATCACCACCAAAGCCGGTAAAAAGAAAAGCCGCAAAGGCACGGAAATTACTTACAACACCGGCTACTCGGTAGAGCAGGTGTCCGGCCTGCCTGAATATCAGACCAAATACGGACAGGGTACCAACAACGACTACCGCCAGGGGGTATACGCTTCCTGGGGCCAGCCGTTTGAAGGAGTGAAAAGTATCCTGCCTACACGCGCTACTATCCCGCATCAGCTTACCCGTCAGTTTTCTTCCGCAGTGTTCCCGCAGTTCTATGAAGCAGATGGTGTAACGCCCATCCAGGTGCCGTATAAATCATATGCAAAGGAAAATGCAAAGAACTTTTTCCGGCAGGGAAGCGTATACGAAAATGCCATCACCATTTCTTCCGGCAGCGAGAAAGGTAACTTTAACGCAGGCTTCTCCAATACCAAAAATAAAGGAGTGGTGCCAGGTAATGAAATCAGCCGCACGGCTGTTAACATTGGTGGAAATATCCGGCTGGAAAATAAATTCTATGCCAGCGGCGCTATTAACTATGTTACCACCCGGCAAAAAACACCGCCGGTAGGAGGGCTTACAGGGTCTATCATGTCTACCCTTATGTACGTGCCTACCAGTTACGACCTCACCAACTATCCATACGAGAACCCGCTGGATGGTAGCAACGTGTACGACTATACGGGAATAGATAACCCTTACTGGTCGGTGAAGCACAGTCCTTCTACCAGTGATGTGGACAGGTACTATGGTAACCTGGTACTGGGATTTGATCCTTTGCCCTGGCTGAATGTACAGAATACCATCGGCTTCAACGCTTATACCGACCGGCGCATGAGCGTGAGGGGAAAAGGCAGTTCCTCTTATCCTAACGGAAGCATCACATCAGATAATATTTACCGCCAGGAACTTGATAATACCCTGCTGCTAACCGCCACCAAACCTCTTACACCAGATATATCCCTGCGCGCTATTCTCGGTAACAACGTGAACCAGCGGCTAACAGACAGGAAAGCATTTTATGGCGACAACATCATTGTTGCCGATCTGATAGATATGAACAATACCAGCTCTGTAACGCCGATCCAGCTCACCAATAACAGGAACATCCTGAAACAGCGCTACTATGCTTTCTTTACAGACATCACCTTTGATTATAAAAACTTTGCTTCCCTCAACTTTGTAGGACGTAATGATATTTCTTCTACACTGCCTGCCAATAACAGGAGTTATTTCTATGGCGGGGTAAACGGATCACTGGTATTTACAGAAGCGTTGCACCTGTCCAAAGAAGTACTAAACTTCGGTAAGGTAAGAGCCGGTTATACCAAAGTGGGCAATGAAGCTTCTCCTTACCAGACACAAAACTTTTACCAGATCAATCCTGTTCTCGGCGCTACCACTACGCCGGCCAATGTAGGATTGCCCTTTACGCCGCAGGGTGGCAGTGTGTACAATGTGGTAACCCAGGCCAACCTGCTCACCAACGCCAACCTGAAACCAGAGTTCATTACGGAGCTGGAACTGGGTACAGAGCTGCAGTTCTTTCATAATCGTATAGGCGTTGACTTTACCTGGTATAATAAGAAAAGTACCTCGCAGATCTTCGAGGTAACAGCAGCGCCTTCATCTGGTTATACCACCCAGATCCTCAACCTTGGTGAAGCCACCAACAAAGGCGTGGAAATAGGGCTGAATGCGGCGCCGCTGCAATCCAATAATGGCCTCAACTGGGATATCTCGGCCAACTTCACCCGCAACCGGAACATTATCCGCAACCTCGGCGGGTACGAGCGCTTCAGCTACGGCGGTACCAACGGCACCAGCAGCGTGCATGTGGTAGGGCAACCCTATGGGCTTATCCAGGGCACGGCCTATGCACGCGACGATGAAGGGAATGTACTGATAGATCCCAACACAGGTAAGCCGCTCATTTCCGGCGCATTGAAAGCTATTGGTAATCCTAATCCTGATTTTATGGTGGGCATTACCAATACATTCCGCTTCCGCAGCTTTTCACTGAATATCCTGTTCGACTGGAAACAGGGCGGGCAGCTCTACTCGCGCACGGTGGCGGAAATGCTGTCCCGTGGCGTTACCCGCGATATGGAAAACCGTGAGTTCACCATCGTATCGCCGGGAGTTTTGGGAGATATCAATACACAAACGCCACTGCGCGACTCCAAGGGCAACAAGATCCCGAATAACGTGGCGCTCTCTTTTGAAGATCATTTTTTCAGTGGAAGCATGGGGCCCGGCAACGGCGGTATCAACGAAGGATCTGTATTCGATGCTACGGTGTTCCGCCTGCGTGAAATTGCATTGGGATATGAGATCCCCAAAAACTTCCTGGGTAAAACGCCTTTTGGATCGGCCTTTATTTCTGTTACCGGCCGTAACCTCTGGTACAACGCTCCTAACTTCCCGAAGTATACCAATTTTGATCCGGAAGTAAGCTCGCTGGGAGTGGGTAACTCACAGGGATATGATAACCTCGCGGTACCCACTACCCGCCGCTTTGGCATAAACCTGAAATGTTCTTTCTGATTATAAAACCTGATATGATGATGGCACTGAAATATATTACGATCGCATTGGCAGGTGTTCTTCTGGCTACCGGCTGTAAGAAGTTTGTGGATATCAATACAGATCCCAACAATCCCACTACTGCACAGTTATCTTTATTGTTGCCCGCTACAGAAGTGTCTATGGCAGCCAACATGTACCAGTTGAACAGCGGCACCGCTACGTTTATGCAATACACCGTTTTCTCCTCCGGCCTGAGCAGGCTGCAGCAGCAGGGTACCAGCTTCAACGATTCCTGGGATGGCTTTTACACGCAAACGCTGAATGATATCGAATCAGTGATAAAAGCAGGTACTGCGCAGGAACAATGGGGATATGTAGCCATCGCCAAACTGGAGAAGGCATACCTCGTAAGCCTGATGGTAGACATGTGGGGCGATATCCCTTATTCACAATCGCAGAAAGGACAGGAAACGGTAAGTCCTCCATTTGAAAAAGGTGCGGATATATATGAGGATCTTTTGAAGATGATCGATGCGGCAGTTGCCGATGCTGCCAAAGTTTCCGCCACCACATTGGTGCCTGCATCGTCGGACCTGTTGTATGGCGGGCTTAAAAGCTCCTGGCTGTTGATGGCGGGCTCCCTGAAATTAAAGCTCTATAACCAGGTGCGCCTGGTGAACCCTGAACGGTCGGCCACTGCTATTAAAGCGTTGATTGCCGATCCTGCTGCGCTGATCAGCACCAATGCGCTGGATTTTACCTTCAGGTTCGGCCCCGGGCAGAATCCCAACAACAGGCATCCCTGGCATCGCTCGGAATACCAGGGCAGCAAAACGTTTTATATGAGCCAGTCGCTCATCGATCTGTTGTTTAACAACGATGATCCCAGGCTCCGCTACTATATCATGCGGCAAAACGCCACTGCAGGGTTAAACAACTCGGCTAACAGCAATGGTTATTACGGCCGGAACCCCGGCGATGGTACTGCTGCTCCCGCTGATCTGAACAGGCGCTCCACTTTCGGGATCTATCCTGCCGGTGGATTGTACGACAATGCACCGGTGAACAACATTCCCGCAGGCAACAAATACCTCACTAATACCGGCGCTACCGGGGCCCTCAAGGTGGTAGGCCCCACGGATGGTACCGGGGCCGGTATTATGCCCATGATCACCAATGCCATGGTGAAGTTTATCCGTGCGGAAGCCGCGCTTACGCTGAATACCGGCGACGATGCCCGGCAGGCTTTTAAAGATGGCATTATTGCCCACCTGAACAGCGTAAGCACTTATGCTGCTGCGAATGGCGGCGTTGTATTGCCTTCCGCTGTTATCACCGGTTTTACAGACGATCTCCTGGTAAAGTATGATGCGGCTACGAACGCAGGAAAACTGGAGCTGGTAATGACGCAGAAATATATCGCACAATATGGCAATGGCATGGAAGCGTATAACGATTACCGCCGTACCGGGCTGCCTGTTTTACGCACGCCGCTGTCGCCGCTCAATACCTTCCCGCTGCGCCTGTACTATTCTGAAACAGAGCTCACCGCCAACACCAGCCTGGGCGATGATGCCAGCCGCCTGCAGGTGGCACAGCAAACAACACCGGTGTTCTGGGATAAATAAGATAAATAATTACGGGGACTAAAATCATCATTATGAAACATTACATAGTAACGATATTGCTTATTGCATCAGTTGCATTTTCCTGTAAAAAAGTGAAATACGAATGGGAAGGATATACTTATACCGCTGTTCCTGTGGTAACGATAGATACTACCAAAACAGCCCTGCCCACGCGGCAGGCAGGCAAGGTGGCTTTCTTTAACCTGAAAGATCCGGAGGTAGCCAGCCAGGAATTTGCTTTTACCCTCAGCTGGGAAGGATTCGGGAAAGAAACAGTTACTTCTATTGAAGTATATACCAGCTATAATAAAGCGGAAACAAGCGTACCTGCGTACCCGTTAGTGATCTCTTTTCCCGGTAACCAATATACGAACATCGCACAGTTCCCATTGCCCAGCATAGTAGGTACCAACGATCATTTATATGAAACGGTAACTACCTTTCCAAAAACGTATTCCTTTACAGCAGCGCAGTTGGCGGTCCTGAATAATGTAAGTCTTTCAAATGTGGCCGTAAACGATTACTTTTTGTTCAAATTTATCCTCAACCTGGCCGATGGCCGCAGGATCGTTACCTTTTTCAATAATATCTGCGATGAAGCAAGAGGCGAACCGGGCGACTGCCGTGTAGGCGTGAGGTTTAAAAAACAATAGAAAACCTGTTTGATCAACCGAAACTGATAACCCGTATGAATAAACGATTTTATTACCTGCTGCTCTTGTTGCTCACTACTGTTGCTGTATCGTGGGCGCAGCAGGTGCCATCTCCCAAAGAGCATTTTGGTTTTAATATCGGGGACGATTATAAGCTGGCAAATTATACACAAACTGCTGCTTACTTTAAAAAGCTGTCGGCCTCGCCCCGTACCAAACTGGTAGACATAGGGCTTACGGAAGAAGGCCGGCACCAGTATATGCTCATTGTATCTTCCCCGGAAAATATAAAACGGCTGGAACGCTATAAAACTATCTCGCAGCAGCTGGCACGTGCGGAAGGGCTTACGGATCAGCAGGCCCGGGAACTGGCCGCTGAAGGCAAAGCCGTTATCTGG
>NZ_DATCRD010000195.1:0-15306 GCF_036569185.1 Chitinophaga sp. | reverse complement strand
CATAGGGGATGTTACCTTTGTTGGCGCCGGGTTGCAGCTGCTCTTCCAGCGAAGCGATGAGCTGATGCAGTTCCCGCATCCGGTTGGTCACAAAATCATTTTTTACTTCTTCAAATAAAGAGCTTTCGTCGCGGATCACTTCCACCAGGTAAGCAATCACTTCTTTGGCTTCGCGGGTATCGAACCGGCCAATGCCACTGCTGCGGATCACCAGTTCCCCTTCCTGCATCTGTCCGGCAGTGGAGAAGTTACGCACATAATAGTCGGTTCCCTCAAGGTCGTATACCCGTTTGATATCAAAGAAAATATCCGGTGTTTGCAGGGGGATGATATTCAGATAACGATTCAGTTTCATGGACTGCTCGTTATTTTTTTTGTTGATAACAGGGAAACAGTTGATGCTGCAATAAAGATCTTCCAGCAAAGTATGGTGCAATACTTCAGGGAATTCAATGCGCAACCAGTGCACGTCTTTGTTTAAGCGTTGGGTATCCTGACCGAAGATCCTGTTGATAACTTCCGGTGTACGGGTAGCCACAGGAGGATGCGAATCGGTAATGGTAAGGAAATGTCGACGGAATTTCTGGAGGATATGCTGGCTGTAGCGCGTATTGTTATTTACCGCTACCTGGATCATGTTGTCTGTTTCCTCTTCTGCAATGGTCCGGCTGTGATGATAGCCGCTTTTGATCATCAGTTCCCGGTTGCCGGTAAATACTTTCGCCAGTGGCAGATAGTGGTAAAACATTTCCTGCTGATGCACATTGCGAAGATCAAAAAAGAAAGACATGCCTTCCCAGGAATGGGGCATATCTTCCAATGCTACGCCGATCCATAAATGGTTGGGCGCCATATCAGGAAATACCTGCCCCTGCAGTACCTGTTCCTTGAACCAGTGATCGCGGGTTTCATACAATTTATTACCGATGGCCATGTATTGTACCTGGCCACGGAACAACCGGTGACTGGTTACAGGCGCAAAGAAAAGATCACGGTTATGAGTGCCTGATTTGGTATGATGATAAAACTGGTGATCCGCATGAATATCTGCCACCGCTTCGGTAGCAATCGCGTGGAGGATGCCATAAGCAGGCTGACTGCTGGTAATGGGCTCCGGCATCATGATCTGCGCCAGCCGTTCTACCAGCCGTGCATGCGAAACATCCACTTCCCCGGAAATTTTCTCCAGTTCACTGGCACAGGCTTCCAGCAACAGTTGTACAACCGGGTCAAAGGAAGTTTCCACTTCGGCATCCGGGTAGCCCCATAAACGCGCAGCTGTTTTCAGCATGCGGTCCTTTATTCTCTCTTTTTTTTCTTTCATGATCGGTTAATAAACAAATAATCAATCGTACGACAACGGGCTGATATAAAAGAAGCTGCTGTACTGGAACGGATGATTGTTTTTGGTGACGGTTCCCGAAACGGTGACCCTGATTTTCTTTTTCATTTTACGGGTAGACGGGAGCATCAGCTCTTCCTGGTTCACAGCGGCCACCACCTTTATCTGCGAAATTCTTTTTTCGTATCGTGTGATAGAAGCTTTTACAGCATTTTCAATCTGTTCCTTTACTTCGTTGTTGGATGCTTTGATATCAAAATCACTGTCCCACCACTGGCAGCCATATTGGGGATCATCTTTATTTTCGCCCAGCACCGTGGTGATGAGCAGGTGAATATGCTGTGCTATCGAGTCTTCCAGCGAAATAGCCGGCATATCCTTTTTCTGCAGCAGCTGCGAAAAGTCAATGGGCAACTGGTAATATTTTCCTTTCATGATATCAGCTTAAAATATACCCAGCACTTTTTTACGGTCATACATAATGAGAATTTCCTTTACACATCCTTTCTCGTCTTTGGCCAGGTTAACCCTTTCTATCTTGAATTTCTTCTTTCCATAGATCCGCTGGCAGAAGTGGGTAAAGTTATCCACATCGTTTGTGTTGAGTACCACTCTTGCATTAAGGTTGTTGCAGAGGTACTGTGCAAAGTCGTTGGCCGTTTTCTGCTTCAGCGTTACCTGGGTAAGCATATATTTAAATTCATCGTCGGAGATGGTAGGCCGTGGCTCTTCTTTCTTCACCGGTTCTTCCGGCGTAGGCGCAGGCAGTGGCGCCGGGTTAAAGGCGGGCTCCGGCCGTTCTTGCGGTTCTGTGGGCCTTGCCGGGAATACGGTAATATGTTTTAATACCATATGACTGCTGTCGCCGTTGATGATCAGGGATAAGGTCCTTTCACCGGGCGAGGAGAAAGTATAGGTCACGGAAGAACCGCTGTGAGGCTCTGCATTGTCCTGCAGCAGGCGCCACACCCAGCTTTTGGCAGAAGGGGTGGAGTTGGTGAAGGTAACCGGTCTGCCTGCGAACGCTTCGGAGGGGCCATCTATCACCGGGAAGATATCGGGTTGACTACCCGAAGCGGCCGGTGTGTTCATCACTACCATTACTTCCTTACGCCAGGTGCATTTGCCGGAAGTGAGCGTAATCATATAGCTACCGGCCTTGCTGAAAGAGTGATATACCTGCCTGCCGGTAGCTTTGGCAGTAGAATCGCCAAACTCCCAGGTATAGTCCGAATTTTTTTTGCCGGCGTTTTCTGCATTAAAGGTGATCACTTCCCCAACTGCATATGCTTTACTGTTAGTATTCTGAACATGACTGAGTTTTATATCTGTATTACTGCAATCTTCACGGCCATCCAGCTGGAAAGCCAGCAATGCCAGGCTAACAAGGAAAAGACCCAGGAAGGTCCATAGTACCAGCGGGTCAACATGGCTGGTGATTTTTCCAAAAGGTCTGAACGAATTTACCTTGTGTTCATTTTCGGGTTTACGGGGGGCCATCGGTTTTTCAGGTTTTTACAATTTTAGTATTTTTTTCAGATAAATAGCCAAAGATAATGGCTATGGGAAAAATTTTTTCAGGGTGCAAAATTTAAGCCGTAATATGTCATAATAATAAATCAAACCCCTATTTTTGTTACTGAGTTGTTAGCCCGGAACCATAGATGAATGACAGTTATGCTAACAGTTTGCAGCTAATAGCAGATCAGAGAAACCTAAATTAGACCTCATGGTAAATAATGCGCAGAAGGCTGCCGTACTGGAAGAAGTGATTGACCACGTCAATGCTTTACCATATGACGTAAGAGCCGAAGTAGTGGTGGGGGAACTGCTGGATAACCAGGTGCGGGAAGAAGAAGTGGTGGTGCAGTTGCAGAATGTATTTACCCGGTCTTTTGCAACTGATATCACAGGAGTGAAGCTGGATGACAGCCAGCCGTATCAGCCGTTTATTAATTTTTTCCTTTCGCGCGATGGTATTTATGACCGGTTGCCGCAGGGGATGTTTCATGAATTTAAGCAGGAGCCTTCTTCCAGGCAGCATGGCGTTACGGAAATGGTGGCGCGGTATAAAAAGCAGCAACAACAACAACAACAGGCCCGCCGCTTTTTTCAGCCCCTGGAAAACGAGTTTTTCCTGCAGCGCGTATACCTGGAACAGCGGGAGAAACACCTGCTGTTTGATGTGTTCGGTAAAGACACCGACCAGCTGTTCCACGAATTCTGGGAGCTGCCTTCAGGTCTCCCTGCCGCTGCGGTGAACCGGTTGGTGAAGCTGCTGCCATATGTTCATCGCATAGCCGGGAACATGACACTGGTAAAGCTTTGCCTGGAACAGGTGCTGGAAGAAGAAGTGAGCATTACCTGGCAACGCACGCCACAGATGGTAAGCACAGAAAACAGTGTTCCCCTGGGCGAATGTATGCTTGGAGTAGATGCTATGGTAGGCACAGCCTGCTATACAGATATGCCCGTGGTAACGGTGAGTATAGGGCCGGTGAAACGCCAACGGATATACGATTACCTGCCCTGGCAGCCTTTCGGGAAGCTGTTGGAAACCTGTTATGGATACCTGTTCCCGGCAGATGTGGAAATTAATACGGTACTGGTGCCTTCTTCCGGCGAAAAAAATGTAACCTTGCACGATAAGCAACCTGAGCAGGGTATCATGGGATATAATTTTTTTCTCTGAAAGTAGCTGGCAGATGCTTATATGGAATTATTTTTGCTATTAACGACCATCTGAAAAAACCTGGAATGTTAGTACCCAAACCCGAAAAACCTTGACATACCATCAGAACTATGAGATACACCGCTAAGTTTTATATCATGCTGGCCGGCGCCCTGGCTATTGGCTCCTTTATAGTGGCTTTGCTCAGCAGGTACATTAAGAATTTCAGTCTTTATAAGAAGAAGGCATTGTTGTATTTGGTATGTATGACACTGGTATTTGCCGTGATCAGTTCCATTCCTTTCCTGTTTACCCATCAGAACCTGATGAACCAGTATCTTTTCTATGAAGTATGGTTCCTGGGGCTGGGCGTTGTTCACTGTCACTTTATGTATACCCGTTTCTGGGCCAATGAAACCACGCTGGTATCTGAACTGGCCTTTATATTGGCCATCTGGCTGTTCGGAGGGGCCGGTTTTGTGCTGGTGAACCGGATACTTGATAAGGATACCTTTCTTTATTATCCTATGCTCACCAGTATGTTTTCCTTTGTACTGCCCACTTTTGTTTATAAAACTTTTGAAAAGATGATGGCCATCCCGGTGAAAGTGCATAAATGGTGGCAGTATCCCATTTATAAAGATGTACCGGAAGTAAATGAAGAGGAGATGAAAGACCTGATCGTTATCGGGCTGGAGATGGAGAAAGGACCGCTTGATAACAACCGCACCTATTTCAGGGCGCGTACACCTATTAAAATGGACCTGGGCGATTTGTTCTATCATTTTATCAACGATTATAATGACCGTTATCCCAATACCCCGATTGATTTTGTAGACCATACCGGGCAACCATATGGCTGGGTATTCCACCTGAAGCCACGCTGGTTTGGCAGCGCCAAAACGCTTGACCCGGACAAAGCGGTGTTTATGAATGGTATCAAAGAGAACAGCGTGATCATTTGCAACAGAATTATGTTATCCTAAAAGCAGTATTATGGCAGAACCGCTCAAGCATTTCCCCGTTAACTGGGTGGATGGAATGAAGATAAAGAAGCAACATTTTATAGATACAGAAAATGCTTTACTGGATCAGATCAGGGATGCACTGGCGTGCGGTATTCACGCACTTAACTACGGACTGTTGCCCCCCAAAGCAGAGAACAAGGAATCACTGCGCTGCTGGTTTGTAAACGACAACCAGCAACAATGGAGGATCAAGCTCACGGAATGCCGCGCTATAACGCCCGGCGGAGGCCGCATTGAAATTCCTGAACATACCGTGCATTCACTGAAGTATGCCACTACTTTTCCTGAAGCTACCTACACCTGGGATCCTCAACATACAGAAAGCACTTATTACGTATTAATACAGGTAAACCCGTTTAACAGGCAACCCAGTGGAGAACCTTTACTGGATGAAGATCCGCCACGATTGCCCTATGCCACACCCGAATACAGCCTGTATGTAACCCCTGCATCCCAATTGCCTTCAGGGCAGTTAGGCAGCTACCAGATGGTGCTGGGCCGCATCAGCGTATCGGATGGCCGCGCACAAATGGATGACGACTATATACCGCCCTGCAGCATCGTAAGCGCACATCCTGCATTGGTAGACCTTTTCCATGAACTGGATCAGTTCCTCGGGCAGATGGAGTTATACGGCGTGCATATCGTACAGAAAATTTATGGCAGGAACCAGCAAAATGACCTGGCGCTGGTGGTACTGTATATCACGGAGAAAATGGTGCAATTCCTTGGCACCAGGATCACACAATTCAGGTGGCTGGCATTACAGCAACCTCCTGCACAGATGCTGGAAATTATTGCAGGCCTGGCCCGTACCATGAAAAATGCTATTGACCAGCGCGCCGGCGCCGGTAAGGAAGAACTGCTTAACTACCTGTCTGAATGGTGTGAACTGCGGCAGGGAGAACTGGAAACCCTCATGATTAACTGCGCAAATATTAAATACAAGCACCTGGATGTGAGAGAATGCCTGCAACCCATGATCCCGTTTGTAAGGGCAGTAAATAAACTGTTTGAAAGCCTGAGCCGCCTGGATTATATCGGGCGCAAGCAGGACAGCAACATTTTTGTGAAAGAAGAATCACAGGAAGATGCGGAATACCTGCGTAAACATAAAACCAAACGCTGGTTTTTCACCGATTAATAATATTAATTATTTCACTGAAAATCTGCTGGTTTAACAGATCATTCAAAACAAGATAATTTCAATCAAAAACGATTCGCAATATGCAAGTATTAAACAGGCAGGAAAGAAATGTTTCCTTTATTTGGTTCCTGTTATTTTTCATTATAACAGTCGCTTTATTTGTATTGGCTGTATTCTTTAACTACCAGGTTCCCGCAAGGGAAAATGCTTCCCTGCGGAAAGAGCTCAGCTCATTCAGGGAAGAGCAGGCGTTTCAATCGGAGTTCCTGCAAAAGCTGGATAAGGTAAAGCATAACCTTGATTCCATTAACCTGCCTAACCAGAACGCTAATTATATGGACCAGGTGATTGCCGCGTCCCTGGCGGATATGCGCAATTCCATACCAAAAGATGCGGTAACGCATTATGGCTTGTATGATAACATTGTACAAAACTGTTTATCGTTACAACAAACAAAACAACAACTGCGTGAACTGCAAAATGCACAGCAGAATATTGCAGGGTTGAAAGAACAGGTGGCCGATCTGAATGCAAAGCTGGAAAGCAAGAGCAGGGATCTTGATAACTGCCGCCAGATGATGCTGCTGAACAGCCGCGCTCACTAACTCCCAGGCGTATATTAATCATGTAGATATTGGAATAATAATTATTTGTTAGGACTCTTGACTATTGAAATTTTCATCCTATATTTGGGACTTATAAATCATAAATAAATCCTAATTATTTTTTCTTTATTGTAACCTTAAAAATTAACCCAACATGTCATTCAAAGCCAAATTTGAAACAGGCGGCAACGAGTACAATGTACAGCACGTCGCCTACGATCTCACACAGGAAGTAGATGCAACCGGTCGCCCTTCAGCCATTACCCGTGGCGGACGTATTAAGCTGACCGTAGAATCTACCGGAAAAACAGATCTCTTTGAGTGGATGGTAAACAACTTTGAAAGAAAAGATGGTACCATTACTTTCTTCAAAAGAGATACTGATTCCAAACTGAAAACTTTGGAATTTAAGGAAGGCTACCTGGTTAAGTTTGAAGAGTCTTTTGACTATGAAAACAAAAACCCAATGGTGATTTCCTTTACCATTTCAGCCCGTGAAATTAGCATGGGTAATGCAAAACATGTTAATGAGTGGGTATAATAACATAACTCCTTACATTATGCAGAAAGGGCTGTTACCGCAAGGTAACAGCCCCTTTTTTTGAAGAAAATTTTAAACAAGCTGGATCCATTCTCCCTGCTCAGGGATGATGGCTGTTAGCTGTTCAGCTGCTACAGCTGCTCTCAGCGCTTCCCTGCTAAGATAACAGTGATTGATAGCGCCCATATGCACCGCTATCACTTTAGGCTGTGCAGGATGCCGGATGGTTTTAATCACATCACCGGCCGTCATGGTAATAGGATCTCCCTGCAGGAACTGCGCGGCGCCTGCATTTACCACCACATAATCCGGCCGGAAGGTATCCAGTGCAGTAGCTACTTCTTCACACCAGATAGTATCCCCGGCAATATACAATGTGGTGTTTCCTTCCTTCAGCACAAAGCCTGATACCGGCGCCATCATTTTGCCGATTTCCCCTGTGCCATGCTGCCCGCCTGTGCGGATGATGCTGATACCTTCCCAGGTGATATTGTTAACAACAGGAATCACCTGTGTAAAGGCTTGTTCCCTGATAGCGCTTTCATCTTCAGGCTGGCAGAATAACGGGATGCTTTTAGGCAGGATGGCCTGTGCGGTAACATCCCAGTGATCACGGTGACGGTGGGTGACCAGTATGGCATCCAGGGATGATAATAAATCTCTTAAAGCAGCATCGTCGAGCGGAAGCTCAGTCATAGGGTTCCGGATACTGTTGGCCGCATTGGGAACGGGATCCAGGCTGTCTTTAACACCCAGCATAGGATCCACCAGTATGTTCTTATTGTTCCATTCTATCAGCAAAGTGGCATTGCGTAAATAATGTATGCGCATGGTTATTTTTTTTATAACATGGCATAAAGTTATTGATTAATTAATGGCCCACCATATCCATAAAATATAAACGGGTTGAAATAATAAACGGCTCCATATATACCAGGGTTTGGAAGGCAGGCCGCCAGGCGCGGGGAGGTTCAGCACCGCCACACGGATATTGGCCGGAAACATGGCTACCAGGAGGATCATTAAACCCCATCCTGCATAATATTGCGTGGAAGGAACCAGCAAACCGGCGCCCAGCAATATTTCCAGTACACCGGTAAACAGTACGGTAAATACAGGCCAGGGGATCATTCCTTCAATCATGTAACTGAGCTTGCGTGGCTTTAGCAGGTGTGTAAGCCCTATCATCATAAACATAACGGCAGCGGATATACGCGCATCTGTATGGAATTGCTGTAAAGCAGCAACCTGGAAGAGGTAACCTGCCGCCAGTAACAGGAGGGCAATACTGCATAAACCGGAAAAGAAAGCCATTTGTATATTTATTTAGGACTCAAAGGTCCACATCTTCCGGAAAAATAAAACTAACAAATGTTAGTTTCTTTTTTTCCGGATCCTGCTGAGGCTTTCAGGCTCAATACCCAGGTAAGAAGCAATTTGTTTAACAGGGATATGTTGTATCACTTCCGGGTGCTCTTCCAGCAACAGGGCATACCGCTCCTGTGCAGCGTATCGCAGGAACAACAGTTCACGGTTGTATTTGCGCAGGTATTGCTGCTCCGCTACCAGGCGGCCTATCCGCTCCGACTGATGTGAGGTGTTATATAATTGCTGCAAATCACTATAATACCAGGCATACCCACGAACGGGTGTAACCGCCTGTAAATTTACAGCAGCCGGGCTTTGTGTAACAAAAGAAGCGTAGGAAGCGGTAAAGCTGTGAGGAAATGCAAAGTCCATGCTGATCTCTTTACCATCGTGGATAGTGTATACCCGCACAATGCCTTCTTCAATAAAATAAATGGCATTGGCGGTTTTACCGGCTTCCGACAGGTGCCCGCCTGCCGGAAAAGTTACGGGCTGCAGGATAGCTTCAAACTGTTCCCATTGAACCAGCGGTTCTTTCAGCAATGCCTGCAGCTGTTGCCGGATAATAGCTGTGCCCTGCATCAGGTTTTCCTCAATTGGATGGATTGAACAAAATGATGATGCCCTTTTTCCAGTATCAGGCTGGCGCGGTAACGGGTAGGCGCAATATTTTGTTCCAGGTTAGGTTTGTTGATATCTTCCCAGATCTGTGTGGCCAGTTCAATGGTAGCAGCGTCAGAAAGATGTGCATAACGGTGGAAAAAAGACTCAGGGCTCTGAAACGCTGTTTTACGCAGGGTTTCAAAGCGGGCAATGTACCATTTGCGGATATCTTTTTCAGCAGCATCTACATAAATACTGAAATCAAAGAAATCGGATACGAATACCGCGGGATCTTTCTGTTGCTGGCGATGACGTACCTGTAATACATTCACGCCTTCTACGATCACAATATCGGGTTGCTCTATCCATTGCAGCTGCCCGGGAAGGATATCATATTCGAGATGGGAATACAGTGGCGCTGCCACTTTTTCTTTGCCCGATTTTACATCCGCAAGAAAGTGGATCAGTCTTTTGATATCATAACTCTCCGGGAAACCTTTGCGGTTCATGATATTATTGGCTTCCAGTATTTTGTTGGGATAAAGGAACCCATCTGTGGTTACCAGGTCTACCCGTGGATGATTGGGCCATGCCTGTAATAATTTTTGCAATACCCTCGCGGTAGTGCTTTTTCCAACCGCCACACTTCCGGCAATACCTATAATGTAAGGTACCTTATGTACCTGGCTGCTGAGAAAGTTGCTGGTGGCGGTATGCAGCTGCTGTGAAGCGGTTACATAGAGGTTCAGCAGGTGTGCCAGCGGAAGATATACCTGTGTTATTTCTTCCTGTGTAAGTGGTTCGTTCATACCATGCAGCGCTTCCAGGTCGTAGTCCTGTAGTTGTAGCATGGCATCGCCGCTTCTTTCTGCCCATTCCTTACGGGAGAAACTGATATAGGGAGTATAGCGGTCGCGTTTCAGAGAGGTGGTCATTCCAGTGCCTTTATTGTTGTATATATACAGTCTTTACATTCAGAAATTCGTGTGTGCCTTCCAGTGATAGTTCACGTCCGTAACCGGATTGTTTCACGCCGCCAAAAGGCAGGCGTGCATCCGAACGAACCATTGCATTAATAAATACATTCCCACTCTCTATCTGTGTGGCCAGCTGTGCGGCTTTGTCGAGATCGCTGGTCCACAGTGCCGCTCCCAGGCCAAACTCGGTTTCATTGGCCAGTGCAATGGCATCTTTTTCATCGGCAGCTTCTATGATCACTGCCAGCGGACCAAAGGTTTCTTCTTTAAAAGCAGTCATTTTGTTGGTTACTCCTGTAAGCAGGGTAGGTGCAAAGTTACAGCCTTCATGCGTGCCGCCCAACTCCAGCCTGGCGCCCTGGTTAATAGTGTCCTGCAGTTGTCTGGCCAGCTCTTCTGCCAGGTCAGGGCGGGCCATAGGCCCCATCTGGGTAGTTTCCTGAGTAGGATCTCCCTGTTTGAGGCCCTGCAAAATACGTTTCACTTCCGCGGTAAATGCCGGCACAATTTCTTTTTCCACGATCCAGCGTTTGGCGGCAATGCACGATTGCCCTGCATTCTGCATCCTGCCCTGTACCGCTGTTTTGGCAGCAGCTTCCAGGTCGGCATCTTTCAATACAATAAAAGGATCGCTGCCGCCCAGTTCCAGCACTGTTTTCTTGATATATTTTCCTGCAAGCGCAGCTACGCTTTTTCCTGCAGGAGTGCTGCCGGTAAGCGTAACGCCCTGTACACGGGGATCTGCGATAATGGGCTCAATGTCTTTGGAAGATACCAACAGCGATTGAAAAGTACCGGCCGGAAAATTACTTTCCGCAAATATTTTCTCGATGGCCAGTGCACAGCCGCTTACATTGCTGGCATGTTTCAGGATGCCGGTGTTGCCGGCAAGTAAATTGGGGATGGCAAAGCGGAACACCTGCCAGTAGGGAAAATTCCAGGGCATAATTGCCAGCACAATTCCTTTGGGTTCGTACGATACATAGCTTTTATAGGCATCGGAACGGATTGGTTTGTGTTGCAGCATTTCAACGATGTTTTCTGCATAATATTCTGCAGAGGTAGCGCATTTCAACACTTCTGCGCGCGCTTCTTTCAGCGTTTTGCCCATTTCCTGCGTGATCAGCGCCGCATGTTCATCTGCATTTTTTTTCATGGATTGGGCTACCTGCATCATCCATTGACGGCGCTGTTCCAGGGGAACCTGTAACAACTCCCTGTAAGCTTTATGACCCAGTTGTAATTTCTCTTCTATTTCTTCCGGTGTATGTGCTGTATAAACAGCAATGGTTTCCTGTGTGAACGGATTGATGCTTGTAAACATACCTGTAGCTTTTAGCGGTTAGCATTGAGCTGTTAGTGAATAGTCACACAAATTTACCGTTTTCCTGTAAAAGCTCGTCCTAAAAGCTAAAAGGCTATCTTTGCATCTCTTGAAAAACAGTACATTTTTATGGCGCTTAGCAGGTGGAATATCATGATAATGGCCCTGTGCACAGGGTTGATCGTTGCAAATATTTATTACAGCCAGCCTCTGCTGGTATTAATGAGCGAGGAATTTAAAGTTACTGAAAGCAATGCGGGACAGGTAACATTTTTTACGCAGGTAGGATATGCGCTGGGATTGTTATTCTGTGTGCCGCTTGGCGATAAACTGGAGCGCAAACGGCAGATAGTGGTAATGACGTTGGCCGCTGTGGTAGCGCTGGTGGCTGCAGCGATGTCAGTGAATATTACCATGCTGAAAGTTACCGGTTTAATGATCGGTTTTACCTCTGTAGTACCACAGCTGATATTACCCCTGGCTGCAAACCTTTCTGATCCTGCAAGTCGTGGTAAAGTGATTGGCACCATTATGAGCGGCTTACTGGTGGGTATTTTATTATCGCGCACACTGAGCGGCGTGGTGGGCCATCATTTCGGCTGGCGCGCCATGTTCTGGATAGCGGCGGGCATCAGTGCTTTGCTGGCGGTGATTATGATCACTTCCTTCCCATCCAGCAAACCTAATTTCCAGGGTAGTTATGGCGATCTGATGAAGTCTTTGCTTACACTGGTGAAAGAGCAGCCTATGTTAAGAGAAGCTTCTGCTATCAATGCCTGTTGCTTTGCAATGTTCGGGATGTTCTGGACAACAGTGGTTTTCCTGTTGTCCGATGCACCTTTTAAGTATACCAGCGAGCAAATAGGTTTAATGGGACTTGCAGCTGCAGCCGGTGCTTTAGGCGCTCCGCTGGTAGGGCGTATTGCGGATAAGAAGAACCCGCGCATCGCTATTGGTTATGGGATCATTTTTTTGTTTTTCGGCTATTTTCTTTTCTATATTTTCAAAGCCAATATTATCGGTATCATCATTGGCATCATTGCCATTGATCTTGGTTTGCAGGGCATACATGTATCCAATCAAACCCGTATCTACACGCTGTTGCCGGAAGCGAGGAACCGATTGAACACGGTGTTTATGACCACCAGTTTTATCGGCACCTCGCTGGGTTCCGGCATAGGGTTGTGGGTATGGTCTTTTGCACAATGGAATGGTGTATGCGTGGCAGGTACCGCATTAATTCTCGTTGCGCTGATCATCTACCTTGGCACTTATAAAAAAGCCAAACCTGCTGTTAGCGCTTAATCCTGTTTAATATAATCATTACTACCAGCAGGTAACCCATCATACAAAACAGGGCCGTTTTATAGGCCAGGTAAAAATTGCCGGTATGCCGTGCGAGGTAAAGAAAAACGCCTCCCAGCATACTTACTCCCAATGCGGATGCAAATTGCTGCATAGTTGTATACACTCCGCTGGCGGCGCCTGCTTTAGCCGGCGGCATATCCCGCATAGCTACTTTCAATAATGAAGGCATCAGCAAGCCTGAGCCGGCGCCATAAATAACCAGGCAGGGAAGAATAGCCCATGGCGTCAGTACATCTCCCCGGAATAAAATCAGTTGCAGGGTAAAAGCGAGGATCATCAGTATACAGGCGGCCTGCAGCAGCCGGATCCCAAACCTCGCTGCATTTTTGATAGACCATAAAGAAGCCAGCAAAAAGGGAATGCTTTGCATCACAAAATAATTTCCCGCTGTGAACGGCGACATATGGAAACCGTTTTGAAAGTAGATAGCTACTACAAAAATATAAGCGGTATTTACCCCAAAGAAAAACAATACGCTGATGATGCCTGTGTTGAAACTCTTTATACGGAACAGTTCCAGGGGAACCAGCGGATCGCGTTGCTGCTTTCCCAGCCAGTGTTGGTAGTATATAAACACACCTAATAATAGCAATGCTGCTCCCAGCATAGCAATGGTCCAGGTGGGCCAGCCAAGTTCAGCGCCCTGTATAACAGGATATATCAGGAAAGATAACGCTAATGTGAGCAATATGATGCCGGGGATATCAAAGCGGGTGCTTTTGTTTTGCCCGGATTCCTGTACAAATAACCAGGTCAGCAGCATGGCTGCTATACCGAATGGAAGGTTCACCAGGAAAATGAGTCGCCAGCTATCGGTGATGAAGTGCGAAGTGATGAAGTAGCCGCCGAGAAATTGTCCCAGTGTGGCGCCGGCGCCGAGCGCCATGCCGTAAAGGCCATAGGCTTTGTCGCGGTCGGCAGGCGACTGAAAATTCAGTTGTATCAGTGTGATGGTTTGCGGGACAGTGAAAGCAGCCGCAATGCCCTGCAGTAGTCTTGAAATAATCAGCATTTCCATGGAGGTGGCCAGGCCGCACATGGCTGAGGTAACAGTGAATGCTGCCAGCCCGGCTATAAACACTTTCTTTTTGCCCAGGTAATCGCCGGTTCTGCTGCCGGTGATAAGGAATACCGCATAGCCGAGCAGGTAGCTGGCCATTACCAGTTCCAGGGCTGCGTCGGAACTGTGAAAATAATTTTTTATAGCAGGAGTGCTGATGTTTACAATAAAAATATCGATCACGGAAATGAGTGGAGCCAGGAGGATCACTGCCAGTGATACCCAGGGATTTACATTGGTTTGTTTGATATATACAGACTGGTCTGTTTTCATGCGGGTAAAATTTTTAATGTGAGATGATCGTGTTGCGCTTTGTTTTTATTTAAAGGAAATTTTTCTGAGATATCACTTTACCTGGCAGAGCCGGTGTTTTATGAAGATACCTGCAGTTTGTTGTTATATTGTTTTATGCCTGCAGGAAAATGTTAGCGAACGGGTGTTTTATGAAGATACCGCAGTTTTTATGATGTTGTGTATGTGCCCGCAGGCAAGTGTTTTAGCGGCTCCGGCTTTGCAGGCGGTTTACAAAAACGTTTGTTGTTTATTGTTATGTTGTGATTCATATGCTTTTGCGGTAACCATTTTACTTCAGTGGATCCGTTTATATAAGCATCTTATAGTTTTCTCATCCATCTTCCAACAGTCTGTAGCCTCCCGTTACAGCGTTTCCAGTAATTTCCCCACCACCTTCTTCGTGTCTTCCATGGGTTTGGCGGAGCGTTGGATGTAGCCCTGCAGCCCTGCGCCTTCATAAAGATTCAGCAACATATTGGTCATTTCCTCCAGTTCCGCATCCGGGTAAGGCTGTTTGATGAGTTGCAGCTGTTCGGCAATAAAAGCTTTCAGCGTTAGGGTATGCGTTTTCACCTGCAATAATGCGTCGTCGTTCAGACCTGGCAGTTCGTAGGCGATGCGTATAAATGCACAGCCCCTGAAATTGCTTTTTTCCATATGCTGGCGCCGGAACTCAAACAGGCCCATCAGCTTTTCCTTGCCGGGTGTTAACTGGTCGAGGTACGCCATCCGTTCCAGGTGATTGTTTACACGGGTTCGCAGCAGGTATTCTGTTAGCAGCGCCTCTTTGGAAGGGAAGTGCTGGTAAAGACTGGCCTTCGCGATCCCGGCTTCCTCGATGATCTGGTTAATACCGGTGGCCTGGTAGCCTTGCTGGTAAAACAATTCGCTGGCTGTTTGTAAAATTCTCTCTTTTGCACCTTGTTCTTTCATGATGCAATGTTAGGATAAATTAATTAAACAGACAAGTCTGTATAT
>NZ_DATCRD010000194.1:0-3053 GCF_036569185.1 Chitinophaga sp. | reverse complement strand
GCGGATTTTGTCTGACTCAGGATTAAACTGATTTTGCAGATTAATTTGATTTTTTTATAAACTATTAAGGGAGATAAAAGCGAACTATTCGCTTTTATCTCCCTTAATAGTTTATAAAAAAATCAAATTAATTTGCAAAATCAGTTTAATTCTGAGTCAGACAAAATCCGCTACAGTCGCCGGAGGCGACCCAATTTATTTATATATCGCGTTGAGGATAGCCGCCAGCCGCAGCCCGCCCTTCAGCAGCTGTTGATTCAGGTTGTCCGCAAAAACATAATTATAACGGTAGCTAAGCTTGGAATCAGGCTGGGTATAGGCGTAAATCTGGTCGGAAAGCTGGTGTGAGTCAAACATCCAGTCGGCAATAGAGCCCCGTTGCATGGCTTTTACTTCCGCTGCCGAAGCGATATCCAGCGCCTTTGTGTATTCTGTATAGCTCAGCTGCTGGAAGTCGATCAGTTGCTCATCCCATACCCTATGCAGGTTCGATGGCTTATCGAACCAGGTCACGGCAATTTTGTTGCCACCCATATCTTCATCACGGCCTACGTGCAGTGGCTGATGCATGTCGCCTATCATGTGAACCAGGAAAGTGAGGGCAAACCGTTTTTTATCTTTTGACAGATTACGGTTTTTCAACTCCTTTATCATGGCCAGTGTTTGGGTGTACAGGTTTTCACCGGTAGCAGCCTTCAGTAGCTGGTCAAACTGTGCACGGTCTATATGACCGGGGAAATCAAGGTAATGCCATTTACTGGTATGATCGTACTGATGCGTAGTGTCTGATTTGATAAAATCAGGCCAGTTGGCGATCATTGCCAGGCTTTGTTTGCCCAGGATGTTGGTAATGGCTTTACGGGCTTGGGGGGTAAGATGAAGCCAGGCTATTTCGGCGGTAATACGGTGGCCGTTGGGGCCCCAGGCAAAAGAGGCAAGGGGTACCAGGAAGGCCAGTATCAGCCCCGTTAAAATTTTTTTTCTCATAAGTCCGTTCTTGATTGTGGCAGCAAATTAAAGCATCTTTTTTAACACTTTCACTTCCATATTCTTTAGTATTTTTACGGATACTGCTCAAATATAATTTCAATATGTCTTTTAATATACATGCGCCATACGCTCCCGCTGGTGACCAGCCGGAAGCGATCAGACAATTAACGAAAGGAATAAACGAAGGAGAACCCTTCCAGACGTTGCTGGGAGTAACCGGTTCCGGTAAAACATTTACAGTAGCCAATGTTATCCAGCAGGTACAGCGCCCTACCCTGGTGCTTACCCATAATAAAACGCTGGTGGCCCAGCTGTACGGCGAACTGAGGCAATTTTTCCCGGATAACGCGGTGGAGTATTATGTTTCCTATTATGATTATTACCAGCCGGAAGCGTATATGCCGGTGAGTGATACCTATATAGAAAAAGACCTGGCCATTAATGAGGAACTGGATAAACTCCGGCTGAAAGCCACGTCTAACCTGCTTTCCGGCAGGAGAGACATTATAGTGGTGGCCAGCGTATCCTGTATTTACGGTATTGGTAACCCTACCGATTATGAAAATGGTATCATCCGCATCCAGAAAGGACAAACAGTGAGTCGCAATATGTTGCTCCACAACCTGGTAAATTCCCTGTACAGCCGTACTACCGGCGATTTTAACCGGGGAAATTTCCGGGTGAAGGGAGATACTCTTGATATTAACCTGCCTTATGTGGATTATGGTTACCGGATTACTTTTTTTGGAGATGAGATAGAAGAGATAGAAACCATTGATGTACAGAACAGTAAGCGGATCACAGTAGTAGAGAACGCAGCTATCTTTCCTGCAAACATGTACCTGGCTCCTAAAGACATGATGCAACAGATCATATATGAAATACAGGATGAACTGAAGGCGCAGGTGGAATATTTTAAAGCCAATGGTAAGCTGATAGAAGCACAACGTTTATCCGACAGGGTTAACTATGATGTGGAAATGATCCGTGAGCTGGGATATTGCAGCGGTATTGAAAACTATTCCAGGTTCCTGGATCGTCGTAAGCCAGGCGCACGGCCATTCTGCCTGCTGGATTATTTCCCGAAGGATTTCCTGTTGGTGGTAGATGAAAGCCATGTAACCATTCCGCAGATTGGCGCTATGTACGGAGGCGACAGATCCCGTAAACTGAACCTGGTGGAATTTGGATTCCGCCTGCCTTCTGCGCTGGATAACCGGCCGCTGAACTTTTATGAATTTGAGAATATGTTGAACCAGGTCATATTTGTAAGCGCCACTCCGGGCGACTATGAGCTGAAGAAAACAGAGGGCGTGGTAGTGGAGCAGGTGGTTCGGCCCACAGGCCTGCTGGAACCGCCTATAGAAGTAAGACCCAGTGTGAACCAGGTAGACGACCTGCTGGATGAAATAGACAAACGCGTGCAAAAGGGCGACCGTGTACTGGTAACCACCCTTACAAAACGCATGGCCGAGGAAATGGACAAATATCTTGGGCGTATTAATATTAAGTCGCGCTACATCCACTCTGAAGTGGATACCCTGGAGCGTATTGAAATATTACGCGATCTGAGGTTGGGTAATATAGATGTACTGGTAGGGGTAAACCTGCTGAGGGAGGGGCTTGACTTGCCGGAAGTATCGCTGGTAGCTATCCTGGATGCGGATAAGGAAGGATTTCTAAGGGATGAGCGCTCACTGACACAAACAGCGGGGCGTGCGGCACGTAATGTGGATGGGTTGGTGATCTTTTATGCCGATAAGATCACAGAAAGTATGCAGCGTACTATAGATGAGACTGATCGCCGCCGGGAGAAGCAGATGGCATTTAACCTGGAGCATAATATTACACCGCGTACCGTGCGTAAGAGCAAGGAACAGATCCTGGGACAAACTTCTGTCCTGGAAATCAAACACTTCGACGAGAATTCACCGATGGCCATCCATGATGAGGTACAGTTAGTGGCAGAGGATGCAATGGCATATGCAAAATCATCTGCGGCTGGTGTGAAAACCATCCCGCAGATGGAGAAATCTATTGCCAAAGTGAAGAAGGATATGGAA
>NZ_DATCRD010000193.1:0-37658 GCF_036569185.1 Chitinophaga sp. | reverse complement strand
TAACCTGCTGCACGTAACAATAGACTGTAAATACTGCAGTTCCCTGTTCAATGTCAGAAATCTCTCTTATAACCCTGCATAACATTATTAATGTCTACACCGCTACTTATACCTACAGTTATCAGCTACCGTAAATCCAGTGGATGCAGAAATGCAAAGGACCAGGAGCATAAAGTGGTGCGCTTCCCTCAGTTACGCTATTGGCGGCTTTATGGTTCCGTTTGTACCAGGTATGTTGGCAGAGACCATTACCAAACCCGCCGGTAGCGGTGCCATCTTATTAGTCAACGTATGCCCCAAAGCGGTCACATCAATTAATAGATAACCCTTATATAACCTATATGTAAGTCTTATATAACCCTTATATAAGCCTTATCTAATAGATATGGCTTATGAATAACTTATCATCATTTTATTTAAAGGTATACTATAAAGAAAAGTAAAATAGGGCAAGGTTATGGCCTTAATGGCTGTTGATTTCAATACTATCAGCTTCAGAGGGCATTTCATTAACCGGGTATGTACGCTGGCATTGGGCACAATACAGCCTGCCTTACTGCAAAGGCATTCCTCTCCGGAAATAGGGCTGACTAAAAAATAAAATCAAGGCGTTGAGAATCGCATAAACGATTATGGGGTTTCATCAGGTACCCAAATAAAATAGGGCTGACCATTACTTTTGGCCAGCCCTATCATCTTCGGCAAATCAATTACTTAGTTTCCAGTAATTTTTTCAGCTCCGCTTTGCAATCTTCAATAGTTTGCCAGATCATCCTGTCTTCACATAAAGTGCCTTTGTATTTAATAGTCACTTTTGTTTTGCGCAACACCACCTGGTAATACTCCGGTGCATCAGGAGAATTTTCCCAGGTAATTTTGCCATTCTCTTCAATTCCTCCGGCGAGTTTATCTTCTATGATATCATTTACCTTTTTGTGCAGATTATCAGCAAAATCGTAGCTGACATCTGTTTTTACCAGGCAGGAAGAATCATTGGCATAGTAATTTTTTTTAAGGGCGGCGGCCTGTTTATGAGGCCAGCATAATAGTGCGGCACTGGCAACGGCCAGCAGTAACGGGAACCTAAAGGAATGTTTCATAACAAGAAAGATTAGTATAACATGGAGAATAGGTATAATAACAAGTCCGGGTAAACGATCTGTTTTTTGGTTGCTGTTTCTCTTTAACTCATTATGAAAATATGATATTTATCCCACTTTACAAAATAATCCAGTGAAAGGCGTAGGGGTAAAAATAAAGTTGCGTGTCTTTCTAACGGATCATTGGTACTGCTGCTGCAGGTTGAACAATATTTTCCTGCCGGCATCATTAAGACCAGGGAGGCTGTCGGCGGGTATAAAATGGCGCTTAAAAGCCATGATGGCGGCCGACGAGTCTTTTACGTCGTAACCGATGATGCGGAGCGAAAGCAGCGGATCGAAGGATTCGGGCACAATAGTGACGCTGGTGTCTTTATACCAAAGCCCGAAGCCTTTATCTGCCAGTTGCTGCCATGGGAACCATGCGCTGGGATCCACTTTTCTTCCGGGTGCAATATCACCATGACCAATGAAATTGGCTGCAGGAATATTGTAACGGTGCTGCAGTGTGTCCAGCAATACCAGCAGGCTGCGGATCTGTGCGGAATCAAAGGGCTCTTTACCGTTATTGTCCAGCTCTATACCGATGGAAGAGGAATTGATATCCGTAAGGTTGCCCCATTTGGCAACACCTCCGTGCCAGGCGCGGAGATAATCGTTCAGCATATGATGGATGGCTCCGTTGCGGCATATCACATAATGGGCGCTTACCTGGGTTCTTTGCAGGGTAAACGTTTTCAACGTTTGTTCACACGAATTCTGAGCAGTATGATGAATGATAACAAGATTGGGCTTACGCATATTGAAGTTCACCGTTCCTACCCAGGACGGGGCTTTAGCGCCATTCAGCGCTGCCGGTGGCTGCCGCAGCGTTTTGGCGTAGGACTTAGCTTCCTGCCGGTACATTTTGTTGGTGGCGGCATACGGATTACGGGCGCAATAAGAAAGGCCGCCAATCGCTGCCAGCAGGCAGCTATATCTCGCAAATCGGGCTATGGTCTTCATCTGCATCTGTTAAAGTTTATACAACACTGCACAATAAAGATACTAAATGAACCAATGCGCCGTTTTTTTCACGGATACTATGAAAAGTGTTCTTTAAACTATACATTTACATTTTCAATAATACTTTTCGGAGTATCAAAAACCTATGCCACATTGCCTGTTATTGCCTACTACTTGCTGTTACCGCTGATTTACGCGTTGTCGCTTCTGCCATTTCGTGTGCTTTACCTGGTTTCCGACGCAGTATACGTGTTATTGTATTATGTGATGGGCTACCGCAAAAAGGTAGTTCTCCAGAACCTTCGCAACTCTTTTCCTGAAAAGAGCGATGCGGAGATCCGGCGCATATGTAAAGATTTTTATCATTACCTGTGCGATCTTTTTCTTGAAACATTTAAAACCCTTACCATCAGCAAAACAGCGATGGTAAAGCATTGTAGCTTTACACCGGCAACGGTGGATCTTTTCAACCGCCTTGAAGCGGAACAAAAAAGCGTGGTGCTGGTAATGGGACATAAAGGAAACTGGGAATGGGCGGGGAATACGTTCAGTATCCTGTGCCGTCAGCAGTTGTATGTAATTTATCATCCGCTGGCCAACAAACATTTTAACGGGCTCATGTACCGCATGCGCACACGCTTTGGTACCAAACTGATTGCTATGCAGGATACCTTCCGCGACATGGTACAAAACCGTGGCGAAGTAAATGCTACTGCATTTATAGCTGACCAGGCGCCACAGCCTAAAACTGCGCAATGGCTCAACTTCCTCCACCAGGATACCCCTGTTTTCAAGGGCACGGAAAAAATAGCGCAGAAAATGAACTACCCGGTGGTATATGTAACTGTACACCGTGAAAAAAGAGGCTACTACATGGTTTCGGCAGAGCTACTCACGGCATCACCGTCAGAAGAAAAAGACGGAGCTATCACTATTGCGCATACACGAAAACTGGAAGAAGACATTATTTCCCAGCCCGCTACCTGGCTCTGGTCGCACAAAAGGTGGAAACACAAACGTACAGCGGCCATTTAATTTTTATACATAACTACAACTTTACACAGATCATCCTACAACGATATGCTGGAAGGAAAAAAACTGATATTGGCTACCAAGCCATATGCATGCGAAGAAAGAACCAAAAGCTGGCTCTATACTATATCAACGCTACTGTTGCTGATACTGGCTTTAGCAGGCGCCCTGGTATTACCTTACCTGGTACTGAAAATAATGGCCAGTATTCTTTCAGGATTACTGATTGTAAGGATGTTTGTTATTTACCACGATCATCAGCATCATGCCATCCTGCATAAATCGTGGTTAGCGGAAGCGATCATGGTTACTTTCGGGATTTATGTGCTTGCGCCTTCCAGCATATGGAAACGTTCACATGATTATCACCACAAGCATAACTCTAAATTATTCAGTGCCAGCATTGGCTCCTACCCCATCATTACCCGGAAAAAATTTGAAACCATCACACCGGCAGAAAGAAGAACTTACCTGTTCAGCCGCCACCCGCTTACCATTGCTGCCGGCTACCTCTCGATGTTTATGATAGGTATGTGCGTGCAATCTTTTGTAAGCAGTCCGCGTAAACACCTGGATTCGTTACTGGCACTCATTATCCATATTGGCGGCAGTGCAGGCATCATCTATTTCCTGGGCTGGGAAAGCTGGTTGTTGTTCGTACTGGTTCCGTTTACTATTGCCTGTGGACTTGGCGCGTATCTTTTTTATGCGCAGCATAATTTCCCGGGCGTTACATTCAATGTGAACAAAGACTGGTGTTACGATAAGGCGGCACTGCTTTCTTCCAGCTATATGGTGATGAACCCTGTTATGAGGTGGTTTACAGGTAATATTGGTTATCATCATATTCATCACCTCAACGCACGCATCCCTTTTTACCGCTTACCGGAAGTAATGCAGAACATCCCCGCAATGCAACAGGTTAAAACCACCAGCCTTGGTTTTCGTGATATCCGTGCCTGTTTCCGGCTCAAGGTATGGGACCCTGAACAGAACCGGATGATCAGTTTGCAGGAGGTAAGAATAATCAGGAAGGCCCTGCTGAGGAGGGAGCCCGATCCTGCAATAGTTGCCGGATAATTTTCTTCCGGGTTTCCAGCATATGCGCGGTAAATTCCTTTGCCTGTTGCAATACCGGCAACCCTGCAGTATGAGGCGAACCGGCCCTGAAAGGTGGCGCCGGGTTATATTCCAACTGCAGCTGTACAATTTTAGCGGTTTCCTCACCTCCGATAAGAGTAGTCAGTACCAGTCCGAAATCAATACCGGCAGTTACTCCTCCACCGGTAATACGGTTCCTGTCTTTCACTACCCTTTCTTCCAGCGTTTCCACTCCAAACATTCGTAACAGCTCCAGCGACCGCCAGTGGGTGGTGGCTTTAAATCCATCCAGCAGGCCGGCTGCCGCCAGTACCAAAGCCCCGGTACAAACAGAAGTAATATACTTTGCCTTTACCGCCTGATCCTTCAGGAACTGCAAAATTGCAGGATTCGTAAGTAACGCATTGATTCCTGCGCCTCCGGGAACAAAAATAACATCCAGCTGCGGACAGTCGGCCAGCGCCACCTGCGGTTGTAACAGCAGGCCTCCTTCTGCCTGGATAATACCGGTAGTTTCACCGATAGTCATCACTTCAAAACAGGGTGCTTTTACAAATACATCATAAGGGCCTGTAAAATCAAGGATCGTTAACCCGGGGAACAATAACATTCCCACCTTCATTTTTTGCATAACAACAGCTTTATATGGAGTACAATATCATGGAGGCAGTATGCAGCATATCGCGTTAACGATGCTGCCCATAAGTATTTATTGTTACCGCCTGTTGTAATTGCTTTATTTCATCCGGCAGTAAAGCGGAAGCATTCACAGCGTTCAGGGCATCTTCCAGTTGAGCAGGAGTACGTATGCCCGCAACAGCACTGGTTACAGCCGGCTGCTGCAATACAAACCGCAGTGCAGTTTGTGCTGCGGTTCTTGAAGAAGTGCTTGCTTCCTTCACCGCGGCAGCAGCCGCTGCTACTTCTTTGGCAGTATAATCAAGGTAGGCCGCTGCTGGTTTATTGACCAGCAAACCTTTAGCTACGGTACCTCTTGCCAACACACCAATATTATTTTCCTTCAAAAGAGGGAAAGCCGTTTCCTCCGGTCGCCGGTCCAGCAGGCTATATTGCATCATTACGCTCACCATGTGCGATCGTTTAACATACTCGCGGATCACATTGGGGCGGATAGAAGAGATGCCATAATAACGTATTTTCCCTTGCTGCTGTAAAGTTTCAAAAGCATCGATTGTTTCATCGATGGGATCATCAATAGTTCCTCCGTGCAGCTGGTACAGATCGATATAATCCGTTTGCAACCGCTGCAAACTTGCCTCCACGGCAGCCATGATATAATCTTTACGTGGGTTCCAGTCCCATCCGCTGCCGTCTTTTTTCCACTGGTTTCCCACCTTGGTAGCGATGATAACAGATGAGCGCCTGTCTTTCAGGGCTTTACCCACGGTAATTTCATTTTGTCCGTGTTCATACAGATCGGCGGTATCAAAAAAATTGATGCCCTTTTCGCAGGCCTGGTGAATAAGGCTTGCATTGGCGGCATCGTCATTACCGAGCGACATACAGCCGAACCCGATTTCACTGATGGTGAGGTTTGATTTTCCGAGGAGATGATATTGCATGGATTCCGGGTTTATCATGTTTTCAATAAAGTGCTTATGCAGCGGGTACGTAACGAAGTTATAGCCAAAACTTTCATTTTTCATATAAATCCGTTTAAAAATTATGGGCTGCTTTGACAAACAGCCCCTGTATCCATTTTTTACGTCCACCTCAAATAAATTATGTTCCAGTAAGCACGGCACCTGGCCGTGTTACCATATGTTGATCCGTATAATGGGGCTGCCTGGAAAAACAGCCCTGTTTTTTGTTGTCTTTATATCCCTGTCCAAAATTCATCATGCCATAGTAAGCACGGCCCTTCAGCCGTATTACTATGTATTGATCAGTAAAAATGGGGCCGCCTGGAAAAACAGCCCCTGCTTTTATAGTATGTCCGATCCATTGTGAATGCGGCTGGTTCTTATGACCTGAGGGAAGAAATGAGGACCACCTGGAAAGATGGTCCCTTACTTACCCAAAATCAAATTGAACCTATGAAAAAGTGCTATATCAGGAAGGCTTTTCCAGCCTGTTTTTTTAAAAAAGTGGGGACCGTCTGGAAAAACAGTCCCCCGGATTTTCCGAATCAATCGCAGCATAAATAATCTCTCTGCACCGGTAGGTTTAACATATGGCTTTATATATAAACAACATGCAGGGTATATACCTCCATATTGGTGATTTCTGTAACAGGGACCGTTTGGAAAAACGGTCCGGACCTCCGATTCTGTTATATTTGCACTCCAATATTTTCTTACAAAAAACTTAACAGGATCAAAAATCAGGGGACTACCTGAATAAGCGGTCCCGTTAAGCAAGCGTCGCAAAGACTTCGACTAAATGTTCTATCAAATTAACCGGACTGCCTGGAAAAGCTGTCCGTTCCTGTAGTACTATCACCCCATGTGAAAGTATTTGATTGGTTAACTGTAGCCGGGAACAAACAATGAATGCCGTAGCTGCAAGTGTACATACCGCTACCCTACAGGTAAACCGGTAAAACCAGGTCTGACCAGTTGCCGGCGTATCAATGCCGGCTGCACATTGTTTCTTATGCCTGTCTGTTCTGTCGTCTGATCAGCACCTGGCATTCTGAAACAACAATTCTTTCGTTAATTCAATACAAAAGAAAATAACTGGTAATGGTAATGCCCAAGAAATGTACATGTTTGAAAATGCCTGTTGAATAAAAAAGACTGCATGTGGGTTAATTTTCATTATCATTAAATAAATACATGGAATAGCCAGCTATTTTAGCGGCACCATTAATGGTTGAACAACCTTTATTTGCAGCTGGGTTAACTGTGCTAAATAAAGTTATAACAATGCTCAGGACAAACTAAAAAAACAGATTCTCGGTAGTTGTGCTCAACGATATATTCATCGTGATAATGCAAAGATAGGTTGTTATTGTTCCCCGAAACCACGGTCCAGACTCATTCTGAGAATGAACAATTCTGAACAACACAAAAAAATGCTGAATAAAATGAATAATGACAATTAAAAAAAATTGTTGTATACATTCCATATTCCGGTTATCAGAATTAAGGAATCAACCGTATATTCATTTACCATATTACATACATCCTTTAACGTTAGTTATTCTATCTTATGCAGCAACAAATTACAGGCGCTTTTTACGGTATCGCTATTGGTGATGCACTTGGTGTACCGGTAGAATTCAAAACGCGCAGTTATCTCTCAGAAAACCCTGTTACCACATTCACCGGATACGGATGCTGGAATCAGCCACCGGGTACCTTTTCAGATGATTCCTCCCTTACTTTCTGCACGGCCGAAAGTCTTATAACGGGTTATAATCTCCAGCACATGGCGGATACATTCGTTCGCTGGTCGCAGGAAGGCTACTGGGGCGCGCATAATGAGGTTTTTGACATCGGCCATACCACCCGCCGCGCCCTGCAACGTTGCGCCACAGGCACTTCCCCGCTGGTAAGCGGTGGCTTTGAGGAATTTGAGAATGGCAACGGATCCCTGATGCGCATAATGCCCCTCGCCCTTTTCCTTATCAATGAAAATGATATTCACACCCGCTACCAGCTTACCAGGGAAGTATCCGGTATTACGCACCAGCATTTCCGGTCGGTACTGGGCTGCTTTATTTATGTAGAATTCCTGCGTGCGCTGCTTTCTATAGAAAACCCCGGGGAAGCGTACTTACAGATGCAGCGGAGCGTAAACGCCTACGTGGGCACCCAACCCTTCAACCCTGCAGAAGTAAGGCTTTACGAGCGCGTTTTACAGCAAAATATAGCTGAAATACCGGAACAGCAGGTGATCAGCTCAGGTTATGTGATACATACCCTGGAAAGCGCGCTCTGGTGCCTGCTTAACACATCAGGCTACCGGGATTGTGTGCTCGCTGCGGTAAACCTCGGAGGAGACACCGATACTACCGGCGCTGTGGCAGGCGCCGCGGCCGGCCTCCATTATGGTTTCAACCAGCTTCCTGCCCAATGGGTTGCCCAGGTGGTAAAATCAGCAGAAATAGGCCATCTCGCCAACCGGTTTATGGCAGCCATTAATACTGCCAGCACCCAATAAACAGTACTTTCAGCAAACCGGCCGCATTTTTGCTTTATACGGTATTATAGTTAAACTTCAGCCCCCTTTTACCGTCTAATAAATAACAGAAAAGAGATACTGAAGAGATGATTACCAAATGTTAAAGAAATGAAAAACAGATTTTATATACTGTTTGTGCTGGTTGGCCTGTTGGGCACATTTACAGTAAGCAATGCCAATGCACAGCGCGTTAGTGCAGGCCATGGAGGAAGCCGGGGTGGCGGCGCCCATTTCAGCGGAGGCGGAGGATTCCGTTACGGCGGCAGCGGCAGGGTATATACATCCCCCCGTTTATATTCTCCCCGCGTGGTGGCCCCGGTAAACAGGGGTTATTATCACGGCTACTATGGTCCCGGACGTGTTTATTACAGGCGCCCCTGGTACCGCCCGTACTACAACCCATTCTTTCCTCCATTAGGATTATATGTTTCCTCACTGCCTTTCGGTTACTTTACCCTTGGCGCCTCCTTTGGCCCGATGTACTATTACGGCGGAACGTATTATGAGTCCACCGGCGATTCCAAAGGTTATAAAGTAGTGGAAGCTCCCCTTGGCGCTGCAGTACCGGATCTGCCGGAAGGCGCACAGGAAATACAGGTAGATGGAAACACCTATTATGAGCTGAATGGTACCTATTACCAGGAGTCTATGACAGATAACGGCCGACGTTATATAGTGGTAGGCAAAAATGGTAAGATAGGCGACAAAACTGTCACTATCACTGATGACCAGGGAAACAACAACAGCCCCGACAACGGAACCGGTAATACAGATATGATCTCACAGTTGCCGGATAACTGCCGCACCGTGAATATCAATGGTCAGCAGTACTTTTTATCACCAGACGGCATGTACTATCAGTCAGTTCTGAACAGCGATAATTCTATCGCAGGATATAAAGTGGTTGGTAAGATGAATGCCGATAATTAAAACAATATAGTTATTCAGCTTAACAGGGAGCCGGTTTTATACCGGCTCTTTTTTATTCCGGCAACAGCGCTTACCAGCTGCTGCTGGCTCCGCCACCACCTGAAGATCCGCCGCCCCAGCCGGAAGAAGAAGACGAGGAGGAAGACGAGGAGCTCCCGGAAGAAGAAGAGGAAGAAGATTTGGATATCTTCGGAATAATAAACTGGTAATCGTGTGCATAGGCACAGAATGCGCATATATACTCCCTGATGCCCCACCCTTCCGACGAAGTAGTGGCGCGCTGTTTAGTCACCGTCTTTTTACATTTATACGTCTTATACTTACAGGAAGGGCAATCTGTAAGCCCCGACCGCATATTGGTGTAATTCAGTACTGTCTGGGTATTGCAGGTATCGCAACGCCACACGTCATAATCCACCGATTCCAGTTTTTCCTCCATCACCTGCCCTTTATCGAGGTAAGTGTTATCTTCCGCTTCATCCAGCTTACGCATGGGATGGGAACATTGCGGACAATCATACACATCGTTCCGTAAGCGATTAAGCCGGTATTGCAGCCACTTCAGGTAGAACCATAAATATGGTAATGGGAACACATAACCTGCAATCCGTAAATCGCGGCGCAATACCTCCAGCCGCAGCCATTTCAGGTGCCGGTCGTCATTCCTGAGCATCACCGCCGAACGGGCTGCAATCAGGATCACGGCTACGTGCATAAATGCCAGCCATACCAGGTAGTAGATCAGGAACACCTTCAGGAAACCTACATCTGTATGCTGTTTTGTAGTGATGTAATAAATGATATAGAAAACAACAGCGTGAATAATGATCAATCCTATCCAGCGGGGACGCAGGAACTCATTAGGAACAGACGATATTTTCAAAGGTTCTGCGTCAATATCATCATCCTTTCTTTTGACCTTTTTCCCAAAAAAAAGATGCATCATCGCCGCCGAAGCGAATAACCAGAATATTACCGACGGGATGGAAAAATCCCCGGTATAGTCGTTGGATGTTGAGTTGGTGGCAATATCTGTCTGGGCGAACGATTGCGGTGCTACGTCTATCGCATCTCCCGGCGCCGTGGCCATGTCAGCTGCGGCTGCATCCTGCGCATCGCCGGCCCCCACCGGTGCTACAGCCACCACCTCGTTGGTGCTGTCGGCAGCCATCAGGGAAGCATCGGCCGGCGCAAGATCAGGCAGCCGGTCGTACGCGTAGTTGCCATTGTTGAACAGGGAGACCACTGACCTGATGCCATCCGTAAACGCGGCGTCATAGTTATGCTCCTTGATACGCGGTATCATATACTCCTGCTGGATACGGAAACAGATAATATCGGGCATATCGGCTTCCAGCCCGTACCCTGTTTCGAATTCCAGCCGGCGGGCATCTTCCACCATCAATACCAGCAAGCCATTGTTCTTCTCCTTTTCCCCGATTTTCCAGTAGTTAAACAGCTTATGGGCAAAATCACGCGGTTCATTATCGCCGATACTATGCAGTATTACCACCCCTACCTGTGCTTTGCCTGCGTTATCCAGCACCGATAATTTTTCATTCAGCTCATTTACGGTGGCATCAGAAATAAGATGATCGGGATTGCTTACATACCCCCCGCCGGATTTTTTCGGATCGGGAACATCTTCTACACTGAACTTCTGTTTTTTACTTTGATCACATGACGCAAGGAAACCGGTGAACAGTACCAGTAACAAACACCTGAATAAAAACGATTGATACTTCATCGGGGATATTTTCTGCGCCGAAGATATGGTTATTTAATTTTTCCTTTCAACAGAAAAAAGTATTTTAACTGCTGATGAAGCCTGTTTTAAGCATATGGATCCTATTATCCTGCCTTGCAGCTGCCCGCAGCTTTGCACAAACCCAACCTGCAGATACCACTGTAAAACCACCGGTACAACTGAAACCGGTGAATATCGTTCAGTATAATTTTTTTAAAGATGCTACCGCTTTCCGGGAAGAGTACAGTAAAGAGATCACTTTCCGCCGTCCCAAATGGTATGAAGTTTACAAGATCACTGCCGTGGATATTCATAAGCTGTACCAGGTTACGCAGTTTAAGAAGAATAAAAAGAAGATAGCCTTCCGGCATATGTTGCTGGATAAAGAACAGGAGATGTATATAAACAGCGTGTACACGCCTTCATTGGTAAATAAGGTGACCCGGCTCGACGGCGACAGCCTGCAACTTTTTATGCGATACTACCAGCCGGGATACTCCTTTATCAAATCCGCGTCCGACTATGACCTGTATGCGGAAATAAAAAAGCAGTACGGGTTATTTACCCAAACCCATGACAGCATACCTCTACGGCCATAAAACCTCGCAGGCTCATTTCTTTGGCCTCCCTGCTGCTAAAAATACTATATTTCAGTATCCATACGTTTTACTATTTCCCGCTATTATTGCGGTAATGGTAACTGCTGTGGCAAAGATTACATAAATTAGTGATCTCAAACCACTTAACGTTGTTAGTTTTAAAGATTCTCAATACAGCTCACATGAAAAGGTTTTTCATATTGGTTGCCCTGCTCGTTCCGGTGGTACTTACCGCGCAAACGAAACTCAGTCAGAATATTGCAGACGATTTCTCCGCCCGGGTAGCCGCCCATTACCAGTTGCCGCACGACTCCATCACGGGGTATATTGCCGAACAGCTCACCCGCAGCGGTAATGCCGGCCTGGATATCGACTCTACTGTTTTTGACCTGAAAAAAGACCCGGTAGCCCTGGACGCCGCATTGAAATACCTTTACCAGTACAGCGATTGCAACCGGCAGCGGTTTATTGCCAACCTGCGCAGTATGGGGCTTCAGACCAACAGCGTATTTCCTATTGCTACTTACACCGCCAATAAATACAAAAGTGATGTGAAAGCCCTCCTGGAAGATAAAAAGGATTTCCTGGCTACCTATACCGGACCGGTTACCGGTAAAAAACCACCTGCTACCATTGCAGAAGTTGCGGCTGCTAACCAGGCAGCTGCCAATGCACCGGCCACCGCCAGCAACACCAGCGAAAGTTCCGCCACTACGGAAACAACCAGCACCGATGCAGCCACCCCTGCGGCTCCGGCTGCGGATACACGAAACTGGGAAGTGCGTCCCCTTTTCCAGGTACGCACCCCCGAGCAACTGGTAGAAATGTATGGCGCCAACAATGTTACCCAGCATGATGCGATTAACCTTTCCGGCGAAAAAGAAGGCGAAGCCTACCTGATCTACCCGGATACAGATAATGAGCTGGAAGTACAGTTTGATGGTGAAAATGGCAACATCCTTACTTTCTCCCACTACCCCTCCAAATGGAAATCGCCCTACGGCATAAAAGCCGGCGATCCATTGGATAAACTCATCAAGGTAAACGGCCGCCCCTTTAAACTGAATGCTTTCGAATGGACCAACGGCGGTATGGTAACCAGCTGGAATGGCGGCGCCCTGGAAGGCAAAAACGTGATCATAGTGCTGAAAGCCAACAACACCGGCGATCCTAAACAATACGATCAGGTCACAGGCGACAAAACACTCCGCTCAGATATGCCGGCCCTGAAAAAGCTGGATGTTATCATTGAATCAGTAGCGTTTAAAGCGGCGAATTAAGCTATTGCTGAAAGTACAGGCGGAAATTGGCCCCGGACCGGACTCACCGGCAAGCTAATTTCCGCTTGCACTTTTCATTTGCACTGATTATCTTGTTTGTATGAAAAAATTTATATTATCCGGCGGCCTGCTTTTACTGGCACTTACCGGTATTTCTATTCACATGAACGGACAAACGAAAAAGTATCCATCACTGAACCACATGGCGCTGTATGTTGTGGACCTGAAAATAAGCACCGATTTTTACAGGGATATTATCGGGCTTGAGCCAATGGAAGAGCCCTTCAAAGATGGCAGGCATAGTTGGTTTAAAGTAGGCCCGCACAGCCACGTACACGTAATTTCCGGCGCAGCCAAAGCCACTGTGCACGACAAAAACACGCATCTCTGCTTCAGCGTACCCGATATGCAGGCCTTCATCGGGGTATTGAAAAAGAATAATATTGCTTTTGAAGACTGGCCGGGCAAAGCCGGTGCTGTAAACAAAAGAGTGGATGGCGTACAGCAGATCTATCTCCGCGACCCGGATGGATACTGGCTGGAAATCAACGATGATAAATACTGATCGTACTGCAACAGGCCGCGCATATAGCGGCTGCAGCCTGTATAACAAAGGCATTGACGGTTTTTTAAGACCTTGTCAATGCTTTTGTTGTTATTAACACCCGGTACCAGCCTAGTTACATTTTCCGGTTTCAAACCGCGCCAATACCTTTGTTTTTGATCTCCCCATACCGGCACTATCTGAACGGATCCGTTAAGTAATCATGAACAGGCCTCCGAAATCCCCTTTTTTTCCTTAAATTCATTAACGAGAGTCTTTAGTCATACCCTGCTTTTTTATGTCATTACTACTGAATGTTCCTAACACGGAAAAAGAGCATGCTGCATCTATGGGCGCCCAATGGGACCAGGTAGCACATACCTGGTATTTACCGGAAGACCGGTACGACCGGCTGATAGAAGTGGCCCGGTGGATACCGGAAAAGCATCCTGCTATCATCCTGCCCACCGAAATAAGTATTGTACATGCAGGCAGGCCGTGCTGGAAATGCCAGCATCACAACCGGGTGATAGCCATTGCCGGTAATTATTTTTACGAGAAAGACATGAATGAGCGGGATGAACTGGTATGGCTGGCCCAGGATTTCTTTACAGTATTCCAGCAGGTATCCGCCATTTCTGAAAATCTTCAAACGCTGCTGAAAGATAACTATCCCCGTTATAAACGGGCCTGGTCTGATATGCTGGGAGATCACTGCTGGTCTAACCACTGCGAGTCCTGCAACAGTATCCAGGGCGACTGGTTCCTGTTTGATGAAGCAGGCAGCGTATTTAACCCAACTGAAAGAACGGAAGCCTCACGGCTGGTGATCCGTAATTACACCCTGAAATATGCCCCTTTGATAGACGCGGTATATTCTTTAGGCGATCATGCCAGGCTTATCAATGAGTTTGCAGAAAGAACCGACCTATAGCTGTACCCTTGTTTTCAGGAAATCAAAATAACGCGCATCTTCCTCTGCAAAAATCTCCTCTCCCTCCAGCATATAAGCCCTTAAAAGATATTCCAGCGATTGCTCCTGCCGGTTCAGTTCAAACAGGCTTTCTCCCAGGCGGAGGTTCACAAAGCCGTTAGCCTGTGCATCCGGACCATTCAACGCATCAAAAAAGTTGTTGGCAGCGGCCTGGTAATCGCCTTTAAAATAATACATATCACCTATGCTGGCATACAACCAGGTACTGGCCTCCCAATGCTGCGCCGGTGGAGGCAGGAGTTGCAAGGCTTCAGTAAACCGCGCAATAGCGCCGTCAAAGTCATCTGCATCGGCCAGTTCGTTGCCTGCTTCAGATAAAGCTTCTACCTGTTCGTAAATATCTGTAGGCAGTTCCTCTTCTGCTAAGGCAGCCAGGCCGGGAAGCACATGCAGGTATTTTTCATCAACACCTTCAAACACCCGTCCGGCCGACTTATGCATAGCGGTTGTAAAATATGTTTCCGCCCCTTTCCTGTCGGCGTTTTCAAACAGGGCTTTCCCCAGGATAAATTCACGTTCTCCGTCGTCCGGGCGTGCAGGATCGCACTGTTGCAATATATTCGCCCAGCGCAACAGCGCCGGGTAATCTTTTAAAATGAGATAGGTTTCCGCAATAGCAAGGGCAATATCATAGCTCTCCCCATACACCTCTTTAGGAGCGGGCAATAGCTCCCACGCCTCTTCCAGCTTCAATGCATACCGGGCAGGATCATTGTTTTCAAACAACACCTCTGCTTCCTGCCAGACGGCTTCAATAGCAGCCATTATTTTCTGATCGGCTAATTCCATATATCCTGGTTTAAAATACAGTCCTGTACAACCGGAACTGCACCGGGCAAAAATAAGATGGAATATTTAAATACTGAGCCTGAATATACTTAGCCTTCCTGTATGATCTGCAGGCCAGGCATCGGTGAGAAGAATATTATGTTTCCTGCGATGAGCAATTGTCTGATCATATAATGCTGTATTCACTGTTTACCTGAACGGAGGTCAGATAATACCGCTTTCAAAGGAGCGCATTTTACGTTGTAATTTCTCTCCCTTGTATTCTTCTGCGAGCTGTAATCTTCTCAGCCCGATCTTTATATATTCTTCCTGCATTTCAATACCGGTGCAGTTTCTGCCGAGGGCTTTGGCCACTGCGCAGGTGGTAAAAGTACCTGAAAAAGGATCCAGTATCCTATCGCCGGGATTGGAGCTGGCTTTAATGATACGTTCCAGGAGCGCCACCGGCTTTTGCGTGGGATGATTTTCATATTCATCCATGCGGTAACGCACCCGTGGAAAGTCCCACACATTACCGGGCACTTTCTCCGTGTTATACGCAGCGGGTGTGCTTTTGCGGTAGTCGATCAGTTTTCTTTTTGCACCGGTTTTTGCTTCAATGAGAATGCTGGCAGCGTTGAAAGTGTAGTTGTTTTTATCGTTCACACAAAACAGGATAGGCTCGTACATAGACCCGAAGTATTTGCGGGCCTGCACACCGGAGCTATCGTAACTCCATACAATACGGGAGAGGATATTCATTTTCCCACGCAGGTAAATATCAAAATAGGGCATAAACTGGGTAGCTGTCATTACATAAAAACTACCTGTTGGTTTGAGCTTGCTGATACAGAGATCCAGCCACTGGTAGCACCAGGCAAGGTATTCCTCTTCGGTATCCCATTTCTCAATATGCCCGTTAAAGTTTTTGCCGATATTATAGGGAGGATCCGCAAAGATGAGATCCACTGATTGATCCGGCACCAGCGTTTGCAGGGCCTGCAAAGCATCTCCATGTATGATAGTGTGACTCTGGGTACCGAATACTTCCATTTCCTTCTTTTCTGCCGATAAAATTAGCTAAAAAAGGCCAGGATAATATATCCTGGCCCTTTTTCCGGAAGATGTAATAAAAAAATGAGTACAGGAATAAATAAGCAGTGCTGCAAGTTAGAAATAGTTATTCTACCCGGGAATAACACTAAATGGGGATTATATAATTATATTCGTATAAATACTAATGGAAGATGAGCCTGCAAAAACCCATTTCAATAAAAATCTTCCTGGCGATCTTATCCTGTTTCGCCTGGTTTGCCCTTATTCCACAGTTTTATATTATCATCAAAAATAACCAGGAGCCATGGTATGAAAGCGTCATCCGGTATTTCAGCTATTTCACCCTGCTTACCAACGCCATGGTAGCGGTTTGTTGTTCTGCATTGCTGGTTGCGCCCAACAGCAGCTGGGGCCGGTTCTTCGCCCGTACGGGAACAGCCACGGCAATTGCCGTGTACATCGCCATTGTGGGGTTGATATACAATACGATCCTGCGCGGGCTCCGGCCATTGAATGGGCTGCAAAAAATACTCAACGAGGTACAGCATGTAATAGTGCCTATGTTGTTTGTTTTGTACTGGTGCGTGTTTGTTAATAAAAGTTCTCTCCGGTGGAAAGACTTTCTACCCTGGCTCTGGTACCCGTTCATTTATCTGCTATTTGTACTGATCCGCGGTTCTTTTTCCGATTTTTATCCATACCCGTTTATTAACATAGGAGGGCTTGGACTCCGGCAAACATTAATAAATGCTGCGCTAATGGGCGTGCTATTCATCGTGATGTCGCTGGCTTTTATTGGCATAGGAAAACTGTGGTCACGAAAAAAATAGTTATTTACGTGTGCTGTAACCTCTCAGTTTCGCGCGGATATACTTTCCTGATTCTGTAAGCTGATTAGCCGTCCATCCGCCATTGGCAGGGGCTCCCGGTTGCAGGATAGAACATAGTTCATTGGGCTTGTCGGACACCGACCAGTTGATCCAGCTCACCTGGTTGCTTTCCAGGAAAGAGAACCATGCCTCCCATTGCGGATAATCGATATGCCCGCTGCCGGTGGCTTCGGAGCCGTTGCATTCCGTTACAAATACCGGGATGTTCCTGCTGAGCGCGTAGGCGCAGTCGTCACGCAACCATTGTCCATGCGACGCTGCATAGAAATGAACGGTATACATGATATTACTGTAACCGGTTAAAGGCGCATCTGCTACTTCGCGGATTTTCTGGTCCCAGTACGGGCAGCCTACAATGATAATGTTATCCGGGTCGTATGCGCGGATGCCGGCAATTACTGCGGCGGCGTATGCTTTCACCTGTTCCCAGGTTTGTGTTTTATTGGGCTCGTTGATGATCTCATAAAGGATATGCGGATGATGGCCGTAAGTTTTGGCCATCTCTTTAAAGAAGGCCACCGCTTCTTCCTGGTGAAATGCTTCGCAGTGCCAGTCGATAATTACATAGCTGCCTTTTGCCAATGCAGCGTCTACCACGTTCTTCAGCAATGCAAGCTGGTGTGTACGGTCGTTCAGGTAAGCCGGCCTTACATCTATTCCCATTGCAGCCCGGACAATATCCGTTTTAAAATCATCGTTGAGCCAGTTCACTACGTCCTGGTTCCAGTACTGCGGCCACCAGCTGCTCCAACCAAAACTTTGTCCACGTAAAGTAATGGTGTTATTATGCTGATCTTTCAGATAGCGGCCGGATACGTGCAAGGCCCCATAGCGCTGTACCGGTGATCCGGCAGGCAACGTATAGCCATTATCGTTGGTTGCTGCGGCTTGCGCCGGCTTTGCACCTGCGAATATACCTGCAAGCAATAATGTAATGTGGAAATAGCATCTTAGCGTTTTCATATCAGCTATAATTTATTATGCCTTTTTTGGTGAATCCTTACCCGATCGCCGGATACTGGCAGAAGATAAAAGCCCCATTCCGCTTTAAAAGATCTGGTAAAATAATGCGGTATTGAAACCCACTTCATAAGATATTCCAGCGATAGAAATATCCGCCACCTGCATGTCTACTTGTAGTTTGCAAGGTAAACATGTTCCTTATTTTAGACAACAACAGCTCAAAATTGAATGGCTTACAAAGTTGCCAGTTTATACCTTATGCCCGGAATTCACGATAAAAATATCGTACTTTCCCAAGAATCCATATCAACTTTGATAACGCAAACTTCAAATCAACATCTTTCTAAAAAATAATTAAAAAATGGTAGTTTGATAAATATCCGGGAATAAATTTTCCGGGCGATATTTGCGATTCGTTTTGGCGACTTAACCATATTTTATATTTTAAATCTCCTAATTAAGTTTTCTTATGAAATACACTACCCTTGGAAACACCGGGCTTATTGTTTCCAGATTATCATTTGGCGCTATGACCTTTGGCAGTGATCCGTCTATTCCGACTATATATAAGGTATCTGAAGAAGAGGCCGGCAGAATGATTGATACGTCGCTTGCTGCAGGTATCAATTTTTTTGACACTGCCGACGGGTATGCCGCCGGCCAATCGGAAGTAATGCTGGGTAAGCTATTGGCCAAACACCGGCATGACGTGGTGATCGCCACTAAGGTAGGTTTCCGGAACGGCGCACCTATTACGCAGTCGGGGCTTTCCCGCAGGCATATCCTGTACTCCTGCGATCAGAGCCTGAAACGCCTGGGCACTGATTACATTGATCTGTATATTGTTCATCGTGAAGACCCGGTTACGCCATTGGAAGAAACGCTTACCACGCTCGATGGGTTGGTTAAAAGCGGTAAAGTGCGTTATATCGGCTTCTCTAACTGGTCCGTATGGAAATCAGCGCTTGCCTGGCAGATGCAACGCGATAATGGCTGGGCCACTTTCTGTAACGGGCAGATGAACTACACCCTGGTAGGACGTGATGTAGAGTATGATGTGGCGCCGTTTATGCAGCACGCAGGCATTGGCATGACGGTTTGGGGCCCGCTTGCAGGCGGATTCCTCAGCGGAAAATATACCCGCGAAAACCTGAAAGAAGAAGGGAACCGCCTTTCGGGTTTTGATATTATTCCCTTCGATAAAGAAAGGGGCTTTGTTTTGGTAGACCGGATGAAAGAAATAGCAGCAGCACATAATGCTACCGTGGCGCAAATATCATTGGCCTGGCTGCTTACTAAACCGGTAGTATCCAGCGTTCTGATTGGCGCTTCCAAAGTGCAGCAGCTGGAAGACAATCTCAAATCGGCCGCCATTGAGCTTTCCGCGGAGGAAGTGGAGTTATTGAACGGCCTTACTGCACCCGGACCTTTATATCCTCACTGGTTTAACCACAACCTGGCAGATCCCCAACACGTAGCAGCCGGATTGGTTAAATAAGCTGATCGTCATGATCCGGCCCCGGTCCGGATCATGACTTTAAACGCTCCTGCCAGATCTGCTCCATAATACTGTGCGCTGCTGAATGGCAGGGCCGGATTCCACGCACTTACGGGATAACGCTACAATACCCGCTGCAAATAATTTCCGGGAGCATGCTGTTGTATAGTTTTATTGCTTTGCAACAGCATGTTAATGGATACCGCCGGTAGCACCGGCTACTTTTACTAAAATTTCGCTTATATTCATTGGTAAAACGCATCGTGTTTCATCCATGAATATTGGCCAGCAAATATTGTTTTTTGTAAGCGCATTAGGAGCGTTTAATGGTATAGTGCTCAGCATTTATCTGCTAGCAGGCAAAAAGAAAAGATCTGTTCCTACCATTTTCCTGATCACGTTGCTGCTGGCACTCAGCATCCGGGTAGCCAAATCTGTTTTCCTCTATTTCAATCCTGCTTTACCCAAAATATACCTGCAGATAGGCCTGTCCGCCTGCTTCCTCATTGGCCCTGCCCTCTACTTTTTTTTCAGGTCCGTACAGGAGAATGTTACCCGCATACCTGCATCCTGGAAATGGACATGGGGGATACTGTCGGGGATGATTATAATTACCGGCTCCCTTCTTCCCTATGCGGTTTATCCTGTTATCTGGAATAAGATCATCGTTTATATCATTTACCTGGAATGGTTTTCCGGCCTCGTTGCTGCAGGATTTGTACTGAGGCAGGTGCTAAAAACTTTTCTTGTGAACCGGGCTGCTGTAACCAGCACAGAAAAATTCCGGCTGATGCTGTATGCGGGCAACTGTCTCGTATTCCTGGCCTACCTGTTGTCGCTGGCAAACGTTATATATGGTATCTATATCATTGGCCCGGTTCTTTTTTCCTGCCTGTTGTATCTCTGTCTTTTTTATAATTTACAGGGCGCCGGGTATGAAAATGCAGTACAACCGGTAAAAGCGGAAAGAAAAAAAATAGCCGCCCCCGATGCATTGATGTGGATAGAAAAACTGGAAAAAGCAATTATCGAAAAAGAACTTTATAAAGATCCCAACCTTAAACTCAATGACCTGGCGAAGGCGGTTAATATCTCTGTACACCAGCTATCCCAATTGCTGAACGAGAATCTCGGGAAAGGATTTTCCACCTACATTAATGAATACCGCATCAATGAAGCCTGCAGGCTGATCTCCGGCAATGATCATCTAACGCTTGAAGCCATCGGGTATGAAGTAGGCTATAACTCCAAATCCACCTTTTATGCCGCTTTCCGGAAAATAAAAGATACCACACCTGCGCTGTACAAAGAAAAGATCTCCTGATCAGCATACTGGTTATCAACCCGTTAAAATTTCAAACAGTACGGATTTATAAATCCGTACGCCTGATTTCTGCAAACGAAACCACCGGTGGCAAATCCATTTTTAGGTTTGCAGGAAACCGTTGTTCATGATAAAATTTTCAGGTGCGCTCGGCATCCTGCTGATCCTTTGCGGTACTGTTCATTGCCAGGTGATGATCACCGGGAAAGTGACAGATGAGAAAACCGGGCAAGGCATCGGGTTCGCTTCCGTTAGTATTTTGTCTGTAAAAGATTCGGGACTTGTTAAAGGACAGCTCACCGATTCAACCGGTGAGTTTGTGTTACAAAATGTTCCCATGGGAAAATATATACTGCTGTTATCTTCCTATGGTTATAAAAAAATTTACAGAGATGTATCACCGGTAAATCACCCCGTTAGCCTGGGACTGCTGCCCATGACAGCCGATCTTACATTACTCAGTGAAGTAACGGTTACCGGACAAAAACCGGCATTCCGCCGGATGGGCGATAAACTCATTGTTTCCGTTTCAGGAAACCCGCTTTTCCAAACGGCCGCCAATACATTCGATATCCTGAAAAAAGTACCCGGCATTGAGGTAAACGGAGACGGGAGTATCCAGATGTCGGGCAGAACAACTCCCGCTATACTTATTAACGGGAAGCCGGTACAGATGAGCCCCGAAGAACTGCAACAGTATCTTGCAGGTATTTCGCCTAACCTGATTGCTTCCATTGAAGTGATCAGTAATCCCTCTTCCCGGTATGATGGCGAGTACAAAGGAATCATCGATATTAAACTGAAACAGGACCTTTCGCCCGGCTGGAAAGGGAATGCCGGCATAGTAGTACAACAGAATGCCTATACCAATGCGGACAATAACTTTTCGCTGAGCTATAAAACAAGGAAGCTGGTATATAGCGTACGGCTGGGTTATATGATCGGTGACAGAAATTACCGGTATACGGGATTACAACACCTGGCTAATACCAATATCATGGCTACCAATACCCAAACAATTACCAGTAATAATAATCTCAGCTACCAGCTGGGTATAGATTATCAGCTATCCCAATCCCAACAGCTAAGCTTTACCGGGAGGGCCTACCGGCAAAACCGGCAAATTGCAGCCCTTAATACTTTACACACCACGGATTCCTCCGCACAACACCTGGTGTCCCATACCAACACGGTTACCGGTTCCAGTCCCCTGCAGGATAACTACGCCGCCATTCTTAACTATACCGGAAAATTCGGTGGAACTACCCTGGAAATACTCGGCAATCTCATGATGATCGATAATCACCAGAGAGAAGATATCCGGACAAAAAATACCCTCACAGATTATTTGCTCGACTACTGGAAAACCAACCTGTACAACAATATCCTGATACGGTCTGTACAGGCCGACCTATCAGGGAATGCAGGCAAAGGGAAATGGGCGGCAGGCGGCAGGTTTGCATTTACTACCACGAAGAATAATTTATACTATGATACTCTCCATACCACCGGTGTGTTTACACCCGACGCCAGCCGCTCCAATAATTTCCAATACAACGAATACATTTCAGCCGTTTATACATCTTACGAAAATACTTACCGCCAACTAAATTATACCATCAGCCTGCGGGCAGAGCATACACACAGCACCGGCCATGCCATCACAACGCAAACTACCAACACCAGGAATTACCTTACCTGGCTGCCCGGTGTAAGCATCACTATCCCTCTAACAACATCGCAACAGCTTTACATTTCCTACAGCCGGCGCATCACACGGCCCAATTTTGCCCAGCTAAACCCCTTCCGGTTTTATAACAGCCCGCTGAATTATTTTGTAGGTAACCCGTATTTGCAGCCATCCACTACACAAACATTCAACATTACCTATACACGAAAAGCATTGCAGGTTTCTTTGCAGGCCGGCAGGGAATCAGATCCAATGACGCGTTACCCGGAATACGACAGCGTCACCAATATATTGCAGTACCTGGGCAAAAACCTTCCCTATAACGACTTTGCCGGCTTAGAAGCCAGTTTTCCCCTGCCTGTTAATAAATGGTGGCGGATGAATCATACTATCAGGGGAGCTTATAAAAAGGAGCAAACTCCTTATCATGGCGTAACTTACGCCATCCCTATATTTGATTACAACATCAGTGGCAGCCAGGTATTTTCTTTGCCGCAACAGGTTACTATTGATATTTCCTACTACTACCGCTCCATAAGTGGCACAGGGCTGTATATCTCCAAACCGGCAGCCAGTGTGGATATCGGTATCAGGAAAAGCTGGGTAAAGGGGAAATTTAGTACAGGGGTTAATGGCTATGATCTGTTTGATACTTATCGTGTGAGATATATTTTCCGGGAGAAGAAAATCATCGACAATGCCTTCACGCACTGGTTCGGTAACCGCAGAGCTGCGCTTACGCTCAGTTACAGCTTTGGAAGCTCTACTTATAACAGTAAACAACGCAGTAAAAATGAGGAAGAAAACCGCGCAGGGATATAGCGCTTATTTACTTTCAGCCACTACGTTATATTTCTTCTCCAGGATCTTAATAACGATTAGGCGGCATACGTTTTTTTGTTTTATCAGGATATATTCTCCAGGTACTTCAGCACCTCCTCTCTCTTCCTGCTGGAAACCGGTATCTGTTCATTATTCTGCATTTGCAAAATACCTTCCCTGTAATATTTTTTCACATACTGGAAGTTAACCAGGTAAGACTGGTGACAACGTATAAAACCCAGGGGAACCAGGATCCCTTCGTATTCTATCAGCCCTTTTGATACCAGGATCTCACGTTTATCTTTCAGGTAAAAAGTTGTATATCCTTTATCGCTCTTGCAAAACATTATATCTTCTATAGATACAATTTCCATATACTCCACGCGCTTCAGTGCAATGCGTTTGGTGCCTGCCACACCCTGCGCTGCGTAGTGTTGCCTGGCTATTTCCAGCTGCTGCTGGTCGAACTGCTCCTGTTGCCGGTGATGATAGCATTTGTTCAGTACAGCTGCCAAAGCTACTTCATCTATCGGTTTCAGCAGGTAACCAAAGGCTCCCATATTGAGCGCCTGTATGGCATATTGATCATAAGCGGTGAGAAAGATAACCTGGAAGCCATCGTTCCCTATTTCATGAAACAAGCGGAAACTGTCGCCATCTTTCAGCCTGATATCTGCCAAAATAATATCGGGCTTCAATGTAGGAATTTCCCTGGCCGCTTTGGCTATTTCCGCTGCATGTCCAACTACTTCAACATATGGAATGTCCTGTATAACCTGCAAAAGATGTTGCAGGATACGTACTTCATCTTCAAGAATATAAAGCTTCATGGGTAGTTGTTGCTGATTTAGTCTTTGATTTCGGGAATAACAATGTGCACCGCAACTCCTTGTCCGCCGCTATCCTTTCTATCTTCAATATCAAAGTTCGCGTATTGTCCCTGTGATTTAAAAAGCACCTCCAGTCTCTCTTTAAGGATAATTCCCGCAAGGGATTGTTTCTTCTGCTCTCCCGGTTCTTTAATAGTCATCCCCTTACCATTGTCTTCTATTGTTATAAACATCTGTTGGTTATCTGTTTTAAAGAATATTGTTAAGATACCTTTATAATCGATATTCCGGAAACCATGTTCTATAGCGTTTTCCACAAACGGCTGTACCAGCATGGGAGGTATCAGTACATTCTCCGGGTAAAGATGGGGATCCACGTTAATCCGATAGTCGAATAGCCCGGAGAAGCGCATTTTATTCAGCTGCAGGTAATTTTCCAGGGAAGTGATTTCTTCGTCCAGGCCAATAAAATCTCTCCGGCTCTGTTCCAGTACATTCCGTAAAAGTCCTGAGAAGGCAGACAGGTAGCGTACAGATTCCTTTGTATCTCCCGAAGCAACAAGGCTTTGCAGATTAGCAATGGAGTTAAAGATAAAATGCGGGTTTAACTGTGCCTGTAATAGTTTCTGTTCCATATTCAGGCGCCTGTTCTCCGACTGCAGCAACCTGTTTTTTTCTTTCAAACGGTATTGCCGGTGTATAAAATAGAAGACTAAAAGTCCACCGAGAAAAACCAGGAATCCCAATACCATTGTCCATCTCTGCTGCCGGATGATCTTTTCATTAAGCTCATTCCGGCTACTCAGTTCCGCAATGTTCCTGTCTTTTTTCTCCGTTTCATATTTCTCGTGTATTTCTGCTACTTTAACGGCTTCTATTTGTCTTATATCTCTTGTTTCTATGTCATAGGCGGAATCGGCCATCTGTAAAGCGCTGGCATAATCTCCTTTAGATTTATATGCATCTACAAGTCCCTTGTAATAAACCGGGGATGGCATTTTCTTAGGTCCTTTCTGCGCCAGGCTGATAGCCTCCCTGAAATACCGGATGGCAGAGTCGTACTGGTGATTATGAACAAAACTGGTCGCTAAGTTATTGTATGCGATCTCATTCAGGTTATTTGTCCTGGCAAGATAGTCTATATATTTCCTGCTGCTTGCAAGCGCTTTCTCATTTTGGCCCTGCCTCACAAAGATCCGGGCCTCATTGTCGTATGTGCGGGCAATGGCCAGGCTATCGCCGGTGCGGTTAGCAAGGTTGCGCGCCTGGACATTGTACAACATCATCTTATCAAAATCATTTAATCTTGAAGCTAACAGGAAAGAGATATCATAATACCGCTGCATGATTACAGGATGCGATTTATAAGGATGATGCTTGTAATAACGTTCCGCATATTCCAGTGATTCGTTTTCATTGCTGTTCTGATAATATGCTTTGGCCATCAGGTCATAAAACTGGTAGGTGAGCCTGCTATGGGCGCTTTCAGCGGTTTTCATGGCGGAAAGCACCTGGTTCATCAGTTCAGCCTCCACTGCCCCGGTGCTGGGAATGCGCTGATTTAAAATGCCGTAGGTTTTCAACAGTTCAATCTCATCCCCGTCACGTACTCCCTTCATTTTCTGGTATTCCGCCATAGCGCTGTCCCACTGCTTCTCCTGGCGGTATTTTCCGGCTCTGAAATAATGATAAAAGGGCATGATGCTGCTATCGGCAGTATTCCTTAATAAGCTGTCTTCCTTCCGGACTGCCTTCCTGGCATCAGCTGTAGATAAGGTATCCAGGGAGATAATAAAAGAAAGGTAATCCTTTCTGTGAGCGGTATCAATAATGCTTTGCTGATTCTTTTGCGGGGCTCCTTTTTGTTTACAGGAAGCCGTAAATAAAAGAATGATGATCGTTAATACAGCATATGCGGTTCGTGCATTCATTAAAATAATATATTGACCAGGCGAATAAACATATTTTCAGCGTGGTGAAACATACTGAAATATTCCCTAAATGTATCAATAGAAATTAAAATGTAAGAGGCCGGGTATATATTCGATGGGTTTGGGGGCATATTCGCGGGGGATGGGGTTGTTTTTTGGTAATATAAACTGCTGAAGAACCAAACACAGCACATGATCGTGATCTAATTACGCCGCTGCATACAGGCGGCGATGTCTGTAAAAACAAAAGCCGCCTGTATTGATAACTATGATTGTTCCGCTTTTCCAGGTAAAATAACTATCACTCAAGCGTTGCCTGTACAATCTGTTCTATGTCAAATTTCCGCATTTGCATAAACGCCTGGGCTGCTTTACCCGCCTTATTGGGATCGGTCATTAATTTCCCGAGAATGGTAGGTATTACCTGCCAGGATACCCCAAATTTATCTTTTAGCCAGCCGCATCTGCTTTCTTCACCGCTCTCGGTTAACTTTCCCCAATAGTGATCTATTTCCTCCTGTGTGTTGCAATGGATGGTTAAGGAAACGCCTTCGTTAAAAGCAAATTTATGAGCATGTGCACTTTCCATCAGCATAAGCTTTTGCCCATTGAGGGTTATTGTGGCGTGCTTTACTTTTCCCTCTGTATCGGGCTGTTCATTCTCTGAATAACGGAGTATCCCGTCTGTTCCGGAATTTTGGAATATGGAAGTATAGTGCCGGATGGCCTCTTCCACACGGCCATACTGATCTCCAACGAACATCAGAAAAGGTGTGATCTTTTGCCCTACTGCGGCTATTGTTCCCAGGGTAATCTGCCATGACATGCCAAACCGGTCGCTCACCCAGCCGTACTTTTCACTCCAGGGATATTTATCCAGGGGCATCATTACAAAGCCATCACCTGATAACCCTTCCCAGATGGTCTTTAATTCCTCTTCTGTTTCACAGATATAATACAGTGAAATGGATGGATTGGGCCTGTACATCGGGCCCCCATCTAATAAAGTAATATGCTGCCCGGCTATCTCTATTTCGGTGACGACAGGCGACTGCGTCACTATTTTCGCGCCGGGAATTAATTTGCAGTACAAAGCTGCGGCTTCTTTTGCCTGGTTATCGAACCATAAGCAAGGCGTGATCAGTTCTTTCATACATTTTAAATTTATGTAAAGGTGGATCAGCCACCAAACATGGCCTTGTATAAAACCGACATTATTTTTTTCTTAGTCCAAATTGCAGGTAATCATTGGGAGTGGTTGCTGTAAACTCCTTGAAAGAACGGATATAATGGCTTTGATCAAAATAACCGTTTGTATATGCCACATCGGTCAATTTATCAAACTGCCCCGACTTCAACTGGTAAAAAGCCATCTGAAACTGACAGATCCGCCGGTATTCGCTGGCCGTTATGCCTACATATTTCTTAAAGATCCGTTGAAATGTTCTTTCTGTAAGATTGAGCTCCTGCAGCATCTGAGCTAACACATCAGTTTCCGGGTTCTCCAGTATTTTGTCGGTAGCATACCGGATAATCATACATTCCCTTTGATTGGCGGTCACCTGGGAAAGAATAAACTGGTGCAGCACCTCCACTTTTTCGGCTGTGGATTGAGCATAAGCCAATTGAATGGTCAATGCCATCGCCTTTTGCGGATTCCAGCGATTTAACTCAATAGCTTCATTTTTTAATTGCTGTACAGGTATTTTAAAAGCAGGGCCGATAGCAAATGGTTTGAAGAAAAATACGATCAGCGTAGCATCCCCCCATTCGGCCCATCTTTCAGCAGGAATAGTCTTTCCGAACAGCGACAGGCGATTTTCCTTGCCCCGTGATGTACACAATAAAGCCGACATACCATTGGTAAAAATGGGCAAATCTTCCGGCTCAGGCGGATCGGCACTATCAAGAATTAAGATAGTTTGAACAGCGTCTTTTAATACCGGGTCTATTTTGCTGTACCACTGTTGCATATAGAATCAATAGTAACTTATTTAAGATAGCCCTTTTTTTGGTAAAAAATATAGTAATCAAAGGCGTTATCCTGGTAAATTTAAAAGATATGAGGGTAGATCAACCCGAGCCCGCTTTAATCACCAATTTCCCCTCCGAAAAGGCATGTTTCGGAGCTCTTCAACCGGGTTATTACAGAAAAGGCCCTGGGCGCCTAATGCGTCCAGGGCCTTCCGGATCAAATGGCTATATCGCCCACCCTAATTGGGCAACCAGTCGTATTACGGTTATTGCTTCAAGTTAACGGGTTATTACATGATAAAGCCCCAAACGAAGAATAGAAGCAAACTCATAGCAGACGACAACTTAATTATTCTATTTTTTTTATTTTTTAAAAGATTACCATCCCGGATTCTGACCCAATTTTGGGTTTAACGTGGTTTCATTTGTCGGGATAGGCATTAAATAGTCCCGTTTCAGGTTGAACCTATATCCCTGATCCATGGCTCCATAGGGCTTGTAAGGATCAATATATCCCTGCGCGTTGACAGGGACAGCCGCCGCCGCCTTGAGAAAATCGGGTGTGGCGCCAGGATAGTTTTCCCATTGTTTCTTGTAAGCTCCCAAAGGGCGTTTGCCAACGAGCAGCTCATCTGCTGCTGCCCAACGGAAAATGTCATCCATCCTGAACCATTCTGCCGCCAGTTCAATTTTGCGCTCCCTGCGGATTTCATTTATGATAGGCGATAGCGTAGGAAACTCCCGGTTAGGGTCCGATGGGATGTTAGCTAATTGTAACAAGCCGTTGGACATACCCACCCGTTTGCGTAAAGCATTCACGGTCTTATCTATGTCGGACTGGGAAATGGTTCCTAATTCAGCCTGGGCTTCTGCATATACGAGTAAAATTTCTGCATAGCGTATGTATATATATCCCTGGGTACTTTGAGATGCATTGAATTCTGTATAGTCCCCGGTATGCCCTTTATACACCTGGTAGCCCGTGGAAGTGTTATTAGCTCCATTGATCTCGAAAGTAGGCGTTGTAAAAAAGAGGTTGGTTTCATACCATTTCACATGTTTACCATCATCCACGCAAATCGTTTGTCTCAACCGGGGATCACGATTGGCTACTACATCTTTTAAAGTGCGGTCCCCGGCATATAACGGACTGCTTCCAATGGGAAGACCATCCAGACAAAGGTAAGAGTCTACCATACTTTTGGAAAGCCCCATTCCGGCGCCGTTTATAGAATAACGTGTCCAGGTATGAGTCACCTGATCAGCTACCGAATATTTATGCCACAGGAGTACTTCCTTGCTGGCAGCGTAATCTTTTCTGTTAAATAATAACCAATAACCATCCTGTACCCCAACATTGTCCAGCGCCGGGAAGCCACTGGCCTCAGACATACGGATCAGTTCTCCGCCGGCAGCTGCTGCTTTCTGAATAAATTTGGTGCCATTGGATCCATCTACTTTGAAAGGCGTTCCCTTCTGACCATGGTATTTTTCCCAGGTACCTTCATACAGTGCGATCCTGGCCTGTAAGGCTAATGCCACTTCTTTGGTAACATGTCCCGTCCAGGCGCCGCCTCCCCTGACAGGAAGATAACTGATGGCATTGTCCAGATCTGATAAGATAGAGTCCACCACCTGGTTGCGGGGCAGCCGTTCTGCATAAAGCTCACCTGATGACGGAGACAATGTGGTAGAGGACCAGGGTAGATTTCCAAATTTCTTCAGCTTGTCGAAGTAGAAGAGCGCACGGAAAAATAATGCTTCACCTACATACTCCTTTACTTTATCCCAGGGGGCATCCACCTTCTTATAATGATCCATAAAGTAATTGATATTACGCAGTACGGCCCAATCATCCGCGGACCAGCCGCCACCCGAAGAAGGAACAGTAGCCTCCCCATTCATGCGTCTGTTGTAATTGACGGAGATATTGGTTTCACTACCATCGCCGGCATCAATAGTAAAAGGACCGGCTCCCCAGGCTCTGCGTGAGGGCAACAAGGCATCCTGGTTATAAAAATTGTTCACATACAGCTTCAGGTCATTGGGGGATTTCCAATAATCTGCGTCGCTGATATTGGCCAATGGCATGCGTTCTAAAAACTTGTCGTTACAGGCAACTAATAATAGTATTAAGCTTGCCAATGCGTATATAAATCGTTTCATACTGATATCGTTGGATAATTAAGGAATGGCTAGAATGTTACATTGAGTCCCATGGCCCAAACTCTCTGCAACGGATAAACCCGGCCGTCTGTAGACGAAAATTCCGGATCCATAGTGTGTAACAGCTTAGTGAACGTGAGCAGGTTTTCAATGTTCAGGAAAAAGCGGACTTTCTGGCTGTCTATAACACGAAGTATATGTTGTGGCATGGAATAGCCCAGTTGAATGTTTTTGAGCCTTACATAAGCCGCGCTTTGCACATATTTTGTCTGTGGCTGCGAATTTTTCTGCATCTCACCTCCCATGTAGAATTTTGGGTAGTAGCCATTTGGTGTTTCGGGTGTCCAGCGGTCGTACTGTGCGGTCGTCAGCATTCCTGTATAAAGATCGCCTGTGATACCCCAGAAATAGGCTCCATCCCAAACGCTGGCATTGGAAAAGATGGCGTCCCGCTTACCAACACCCTGCAGGAAAACCGTGATGTCAAATGATTTGTACTGAGCGTTCAGATTCAGGCCAAAAGAATAACGTGGAGTTGTATTGGCTATCACACGACGGTCTCCCGGGTTTTCCAATGTATTATTGCCCCAGTTGATGACGCCATCGCCGTTAAGGTCTGCATAACGGATGTCTCCCTGCCCCCAGCGACTATAAATACTGGTCTGTTTTGGTGAAACGTCTACTTCATCCTTGGACTGGAAAAATCCCAGCGTCTGATACCCCCAAACATCTCCGAACTTACGCCCTTTGTACCAGGTGGTGTTCAGGCCAGAGGGGTTGGGATAACGGAGTACTTCACTCTGATAATCGCTGAACACTACATCCACTCCGTACCGTACTTCTCCAATCCGGTCTTTCCAGCCAATGGTAAGATCAATGCCCCTGGTCCGCATCGCCGCGTTATTGACCTGCGGGGCAGCCGTGCCCAACAGCGCAGGCAAGGCATCTGCAGGGCCTACAAAGTCATCTGCTGTACGCTGGTACCAGTCGAATGTTACGGCCAACCGGTTGGATAATGCGGTGATATCCGTTCCAAAATCCAACGATTTCACCGTTACCCATGTCAGCGATTTATCGATCAGTGAAGGCTGACTGATGAATGCTTCTCTGCCACCGGAAAACAAATACTGGCTACTGGTAGGCACTACGCTATTGAGTGCCGGATAAAAAGGATAATAATTGCTGGTAAAACTCTGATCGCCCAGCTGTCCGTATGATGCACGGAGTTTGAACGAATTGGCTATCCGTGCTATAGGTTTCCAGAAGGGTTCATTCGACAGCACCCATCCTGCTGATATACCCGGATAAAATTTGAAACGCCGGTCTTTCAAAAAACGGGATGTACCGTCATATCGTCCGTCAAACTCAACAAGATATTTCTCTTTATAATTGTAATTAACGCGCCCAAAACCTCCGCGGATAGCGAGTTGCGAGGCATTGTCTGTCAGGGAAGGAGTTGTTCCATAGGTAAGGGATAAAGACGGAAGATCATTGGAAAACAGGTACTGATTACGACCTCCCATAGAGAGGTTATCATAAAGCTCCTGAGTGAAACCGATCAGACCTTTTACAGCATGTCCGTTCCACTGATTTTCATAAGATGTAAATGTATTGACTGTATAATGGTAGTTCTTGTTATTTTGTCTTTCAAAACTATTGGGAGCGTAAAGAGCCTGCTGCGCGCCACTTGGGCGGGTCACATACACAGTTTTGTTATGCCGGCTGAGATCGAAATACGAGCCATCAAATGTGTAATTGGCAGTAATGTTCCACCCCCGTAGAGGAGTTATTACCAATTCACCTGTAACAAGTGCCTTATCATTATTTGACTTGGTGCGTGCGCCATTTACAAGCCCCTCCATGCGGTTTTCAGAAGCAAAAGTGCCGTTGGGAGTATATAATGGTTCAGTAGGCCAGTTGCGTGCAGCCAGCGTTTGCATCCAGTTACTTTCTGCTGTCGGAGATTCCGTGGTTCCCCTGGAGAAAGCTCCCCGGAAATTGAAGTTCATCCAGCTTGTGATAACAGAAGAGAGATTAGCGCGTACATTATACTGCGTGTATTTATCAGTTGCATAATTGTACATCCCATTTTGTTGAATATACCCCAGGCCTATATAGTAGCGTGACTTATCTGTTCCTCCGGATACACCGAGATTATGCTGCTGACTGAACTGCACTTTTTTGAACAGGATATCGAACCAATCATTGTTTGCGTTGGCGTTCCCCCACTCGAACCAGGCATCACTGCCCGGAGCCGGATTGGCAATGGTTTCATCAGTGATTTTACCATCCAGGTACTCCTGGATACGCCTGAGGGCATCATCGTTAAATGGTTTGACCACTCCTGCGTTGGCAGCAGCTTCATTATATAAATTGGCAAAATCAATTGACTTCATATACTTTGGCAGGTTGATAGGCTCTGCTAACATCAGGTTATTGTTATACGTGATGGTAGGTTTTTGCCCTGCTTTTCCCTGCTTTGTGGTGATAATGACCACACCGTAGGGCGCGCTGGAACCGTATATGGAAGCAGAGGCTGCATCTTTCAGTACGCTCACACTCTCTACATCATTCATGCTGATCGTATTAATATCTACGCCGGGCACACCATCTACAACAAACAAGGGAGCCTGGGAAGAGGTAGATCCATTGGAAGAAAAACCAGTATACCCACGTACGTTAAATGATGGAGCCTGCCCGGGGGCTCCGCCACTGGCAGCACTGATATTAAGATTGGAGACGACTCCCTGTAAAGCATTACCGATCGTTAGTACAGATCTGTTCTCCAGTCTTTTACCAGATACCTGGGATACAGCACCTGTCAGGTTAATTTTTTTCTGAGTGCCGTAACCAACTACAACAACTCCTTCCAAATCCGTTGCGATTACCTTGAGTATAATATCAACCCGAACATTACTGGTTACAGTAATTTCCTGTCTTTTATATCCCAGTAAATTGAAGATCAAAACTTCTCCGGGAGAGGCACTAATCTGGTATCTGCCTGAAGCATCACTTACCGCAGCGCGGTTGGTTCCTTTAACTGCAATTTGCACACCTGGGAGATAGCCGCCTGTGCTATCTTTAATCACTCCCGAGATGAATTGCTGTTGTTCCGGTGCAAGCTGCTGCAGGCCTGGCTCCGCCTTCTTTTTAATGAGTATATTTTTGTCTACGATTTTATAGATGATCGGGAGGCCTTCCAGACAACCTTCCAATACTTTTTCGATGGGTGCATTCTGAAATGATAAACTGACCTTTTGTTTCTTTAATTCCACATCGTCGTAGAGAAACAAAAAGCCTGTTTGCTGCTCTATAATCCTGAACACCTTTTCCAAAGGTGTATTGTTTACCTTAATGGACACATTCTGCGCCAGGCTTTTAGCGCTGACCTGCATCAACATGACCAGCGTAAGGCCAACTATTACCTGAAATCTCATCATAAATTTCCGATGAAAGTGTTTGGCAAAAAACAACCATCCCGACCAGGCGGCCGTTGTATGAAATCTGAATTTCATTAACTTTGTATTGTTTGAGTGGATATTTAATTAGTACACGAATCTTTTGAATGATCGCTCATACGCTTACGTCTTCTGATTGCAGTCAGAAGACGTTTTTTATTGAGCTTAGGCGGGGTCTAAGTTTCTCGTTCCATAAGCTAATTGATTTTGGGTGATAGATGCTATTACTTTATTCAATGACAATACGTTTAACACCGTTATTTGTCTCAATCTTACAGTTCAGGTTATAGAACGCCAAGATCTCAAGAACTTTGGAAGCATTGGTATTACGATACACTTCTCCGGACAGGCGTACGTTAGCTGCTCTACCTTTAAATACCACGTCTACATTATACCAGCGGGAAAGTTGCCGTGCAACGGCATATATATCAGATTGGTTGAAGTTGAGTTTTCCATTTTTCCAGGCAATAGCATCCGATACGTCCACCTGAGCCACAGATAGCCGGTTGCTGCTATCAAGCGTGGCCTGTTGCCCTGGTTCCAGGACAACATTCCGGTGTCCGCCTGTTTCAACTATTCTGACTGCCCCTTCTGCTAAAGTCGTTTTTACACTCGGATCATCATCATAACTGCTAACATTAAAATGTGTGCCCAGTACTTCTACAACCTGGCCTTTGGAGAGCACTTTAAATGGTCTGTTGGCATCTTTGGCTACTTCAAAATATGCTTCTCCCTTTAACTCTACCAAGCGTTCGCGGGAAGTTTTGCTGATTTTATAGGTAAGCTGTGAAGCTGCATTTAACCAGACTTGTGATCCGTCTGGCAATGTAAGCTGGAATTGTCCACCACGTGGGGTTCTCAAGCTATTAGACACCGGGTTATCTGTTTCATCTTCCTTTGATTCAGTTGCCACATAAGTCAACTGGCCCTTCGCATTTTTATAGATGGTATTACTTCCTGATTTGGCAATAGCTCCGTTAGATTGATCATCCAACGCTATTTCGGTCCCATCGCCAAGTTGCAGTATAGCTATATTTCTACCGGGCGCGATATCTGTAGCAAGCAGCTTATTGGCTTTTTGGGGAACACCGGAAGGTTTGTTATTAAAATAGAAATAAGAGCCAATGGAGATAATGAGCAAAACAGCAGCCGCTGCGGCTACGGCCGGATATCTGAATAGTTTTCCTTTCTTTCTGAAAGGCATTGCTAACCGGGTTCGAACTTCGGCGAGATCCTCTTCCAGCTCCGCCTCATTAGCCGCTGCTTTCTTTGAGTCCAACAGCTCGTACCATAGTTCCACCTGCGCACGTTCCTCTGGAGTACAATTGCCTTCCAGATAACGTTTCAACAGATCCTGCATATTATTTTGTTCCATACTTATCACAATATTGCTGTTTGTGTAAGTATAGTACTGTTAGTATATCGATGGGCGTAAAGAAAATTAAAAAAAATGTTCAGTCAGGCAAATGCTTAGGATTAATAAGGGGCCTAATTTAACACGCAGCGATTTTAAGGCATTATTGACGTGCTTCTTTACGGTAGCTTCCGAAAGGCCTAACTGCACGGCTATCTCTTTGTGGGAAAGGTGATGCTCTCGGCTCATGCGGAAAACCTCCTGCATCTTTTCGGGTAATGAAGAAATTTCGCTTTCAATTATTTGCTTCAGTTCATTTTCGCGGGCTAAATAATCTGCAGAGGTACTTTTTACAGGTGTGGAAAATTTGAGCGACTCCAAATAGGTAGTTTGTACCTTCTTATGAACAATACGCTTTATGACCATATATCGCAGGGTGGCATGTAAATATCCCGCTAATGGCGTATCTACGGTTAATGAATAACGGTTCTGCCATAATGCAACAAATACATCCTGCAATAAATCTTTGACTTCATCATTATCATCCAATTTTCTACGTCCTTTTACATACAGCCCTTTAGCATGTCTGTTGTATATTTCCAGGTACGCCAAATGGTCGTCTTCCAGCAGGAGTCCAACCAGGTCTTTATCGCAATATGTTTGATAATCTACAGCTTTCACAAATAAGATTATTGGTCGCCTATGAGCCACTTCAGGAATTACAGATACACCTTAAGATAAGGATCTCTTTTAGAAATTTCTCCGTTTTAACAGATAGTACGTTGAATCAGCGCTTGGGCGTAAATAAATTTTATTTTCCGGCCCTTAATTAATTAGTATTTTATGATATATCTTTTAAAATTTTTCAAAACTAATCATAGTTCATGTAGGTTGTGGTAGATGGGGTATTAATAAAGTATTAAGTCTGCCTGATCGGGATTATAAACATATTAATTTTTATAAATATGGTAATAATTGGGGATAGTCAGGGCTGCCGGATGTAGGGAATGGTACTATGGTCATTATCACGAATCTCATATAGAAGAAAGAGATGGGCTGATTTTCAGATGTGTGGCGATACAGGAAATGTATGGTATATAGGAGTAAAGGATTATTAGTTCCTAAGATTTATTAAGTTCACCACTACTTTTATCATCATCTCTTTTTCATCCGGTTTTGACTCTGCGATCATAAGTGTGAGAGCTACCAGTGCATTATCCGCGATCTTCTTTGTGCCATCAAAATGATATAAAATTCCGTTTTTATCTAAAAACCAGACAAATAAAAAAGCAGCAATACGTTTATTCCCATCTGAAAAAGAATGATTCTTGGTAACAAAATATAACAGGTTCGCAGCTTTCTCCTCAACGCTTGGATAAAGATACTGACCACCAAATGTCTGGTAAATTGCAGCCAGTGACCCCTGAAATGATTCGTCCTTCTCGTTTCCAAACAAACTACTTCCACCAAATTTATCACGAAGTCCTTTAATTGCTTCCATTGCCGAAGGGTAAGTAATTTCAAATAAATTATCAGAGGTAGTTGATTCAATTTGCAAAACCTGGTGATCATATTGATCCAGTACATCTAAAGCATAGGTATAATCCGCAATTACCTTTAGTAGACCTGTTGCTTCATCAGTATTTAGGTTTTGAGTCTCTATAACATTTCCCAATAGCTTCACTGTTTGTTTCAGCACATCTAATTGGCGCGACTGTTCCTGAAAACGCTTTTTGTCGATAGCATATCCTTTCACCAGGTATTCCTTCAATACCTTATTAGCCCAGATACGAAATTGTGTTCCTCTTATAGAATTGACTCTGTAGCCGATTGATATAATCATATCCAGGTTATAATGTTCCAACTCCCTGCTAACAGGCCGTTTGCCCTCTTGTCGAACTGTTCGGAATTTCCGGACAGTTGCTTCCTGGCCCAATTCATTAGAATCATATATATGTTTAATATGCTCACTTATGTTGCTTTTACTGGATTGGAACAGATCGACAATCTGGGCTTGGGTTAACCAAACGGTCTCATGTTCCAACTTTACATCAATGGCTACTTCTCCATTTTGATTTTGATATATCAAAATTTGATCGTTGTCCATAATTCATGTTTTAAAAAAATGACGGAGCAAAAATAAAAACCAGATCAAGCTAATTCCTTAATGTATTTGCTTGCAAATAACGATTAACATAATCATACAAGAAAAACTCAGGCGTCCTGTCAAGATGCAATACTGATAAACGTTACGTTAGGTAACAAAAAAGTAGATGTAAATAAAAGAAAGGGCTTACTTTCCGATACAGAATTTAAAACAAATTGATAATCAATTATTTAAAGCTAACTAGACACAAATAAGGGTTACAGTTAAACCAAGTATCTATAAATAACCGGTAAAGCAATGCAACGAAAAAAAGCGCTACTTCTTTAACATCAGCATGAGCAAAAGC
>NZ_DATCRD010000192.1:0-6646 GCF_036569185.1 Chitinophaga sp. | reverse complement strand
CTGCAGAACAAAACGGCGAGATACAATCGTTCACCGTAAAAGAAGGCGATCAACTCGCCGCAGGCCAAACGGTTGGACAAATAGACGTGGCCATCCCTACGTTGCAGAAGGAACAGGTGCAGGCATCCATTAAGGCATTGCAGGAAAAAACCCATGACCCGGTACCGGAAAGGGAATTGGTACGGCGTCAGCTGCTGGTGCAGGAAGCACAGCTGCAACAACAATACCGCGAAAGAACGCGCACTGAAAACCTGGTAAAAAGCGATGCCGCCACACAGAAACAGCTGGATGATATCAATGCCCTTATTGTGCAAATGGAAAGACAGCTCAATGTAACCCGGCAACAGTTACAGCTCAATAATTCAAATATCTCTACACAAAACCGCAGCATTCTCAGTGAAAAAGCTCCGCTGGAAAAATCGCTGGCACAATTTGCAGAACAGATCCGCAAAGGACAGATCGTAAATCCTATCAGCGGCGTAGTGCTCCAGAGATATGCACTGCAGGGGGAAATGGCTACCACCGGGAAGCCGCTGTATAAGATCGCCAACATTGATACGCTTTACCTGAAGGCTTACGTAACCGGTGTTACCCTCCCGCAGATCAAACTGGGACAACAGGTGCAGGCACGGATCGACCAGGGTAAAAAGAATTACAAAACCTATCCTGGTGAAATCACCTGGATCTCCGGTAAATCTGAATTTACCCCTAAAACCATTCAAACAAAAAATGAGCGGGCCAACCTGGTATACGCCATCAAGGTAAGAGTAAAGAACGATGGCTATCTGAAAATAGGTATGTATGGTGAAATGCTGATCAATAAAGATTCCAAATGAGCGCGGTAACACTGGATCATATCACTAAAACCTACGATGAAGGCAGGGTGCTGGCAGTAGATGATGTTTCACTGCAGGTGGAGGAAGGAGAACTGTTTGGCCTCATTGGCCCGGACGGCGCGGGTAAAACATCCCTCTTCCGCATCCTCACCACGCTGCTGCTGCCGGATAAAGGCAGCGCTGCTGTACGCGGGTATGATTGCGTGAAAGACTATAAAGAGATCCGTAACAGGATCGGCTATATGCCCGGGAAATTTTCCCTGTACCAGGATCTTACGGTAAAGGAAAACCTTGATTTCTTTGCCACGCTCTTTGGCAGCACCATTGAAGGCAACTATGCGTTGATAAAAGATATCTATGAACAGATAAAACCGTTTAATGACCGTCGCGCCGGGAAGCTCAGCGGTGGCATGAAACAAAAGCTGGCCCTTTGTTGTGCGCTGATCCACAAACCGGAAGTATTATTTCTTGATGAACCTACCACCGGCGTAGATGTAGTATCGAGAAAAGAATTCTGGGAGATGTTGAAACGTTTGAAACAACAGGGCATCACCATCGTGGTATCCACCCCTTATATGGATGAAGCCGTGCTTTGCGAAAGGATTGCATTGATACAGAATGGTAAGATCATGTCGGTAGACACGCCCGACAATATCATGGCCGGCTTCCCCGTGAAGCTATACGCCATCAAGGCCGACAATATTTACAAACTGCTCACTGCACTGAGAAGCATGCCGGAAATAGACAGCAGCTTTGCGTTTGGGGAGTATATACATATTACGCTGAAAGATGACAACATCGATACGCTCCGGCAAAAAGTAGCGCAACAGGGACATACCAATGTGGATATAAAATTAATTCATCCCGGCATTGAGGATAGTTTTATCCGGTTAATGAACCAGGGCTAAAACAGGCATCATGGAAGAAAAAGTGATTGTATGTAAAGATCTCACCAAACGGTTCGGCGATTTTTATGCCGTTAATAAAATTTCTTTTGAAGTAGATAAAGGAGAGATCTTTGGTTTCCTGGGCGCTAACGGCGCCGGTAAAACCACTGCCATGCGCATTCTTTGCGGCCTCTCCCACCCTACCTCCGGGGAGGCCATGGTGGCCGGTTTCGATGTATATAAACAGGCAGAGGCCATCAAGAAGAATATCGGTTATATGAGCCAGAAATTCTCCCTGTATGAAAATCTTACCGTACTGGAGAATATTGAATTCTTCGGCGGCGTATATGGCGTTCCCGCTGCCGAGATCCGCCGGCGCAGCGATAACCTGGTGCAGCAATTAGGACTTACTGCAGAAGCAAAGAAACTCGTTGGGGCATTGCCGTTAGGATGGAAACAGAAGCTGGCTTTTTCGGTGGCCATCTTTCACCAGCCACGGATCGTATTTCTTGACGAACCCACCGGCGGCGTGGATCCCGTTACCAGGCGGCAGTTCTGGGATATGATCTACGAAGCGGCCGCCGGCGGCATCACCATCTTTGTAACCACACACTATATGGATGAAGCGGAATATTGCAACCGCGTCACTATTATGGTAGATGGGAAAGTGGAAGCGCTGGACTCTCCCGCCAACCTGAAAGCGCAGTTCAGGGCAGATAATATGGACGAAGTATTTTACCGGCTGGCCCGCGGGGCCAAAAGGTCGGGCGATTAAACCATTTGTATGAAACAGCTTCTTGTTTTTATCAGGAAAGAATTTTTTCATGTATTCCGCGACAGACGCACCTTACTGATCATGTTCGGTTTGCCGGTGGCGCAGATCGTGTTGTTTGGCTTTGCGCTCACCAGCGAGGTAAAGGATATTACGCTGACGGTAATTGATAATTCGCGGGATGTAAATACGCAGCAACTGGTCCGTAAAATAAGATCATCGTCCTATTTCGTCGTGAATGAAACCTCCATCGATTACAACGATATTGAAGACTCCTTTAAGAAAGGGAAGGCCAAATGCGCGCTGATCTTCCCGGCCGGCTTTGGCAACGACTTGCAGCATGGCGGTAAAGCCCAGCTCCAGATCATTGCCGACGGTTCCGATCCCAATACAGCCAAAACGGTAGTCAACTACATCACCGCCATCACTACGGCTTACCAGCAGGAGATCAGTCCCGCGCAACAGCTGCCTTATACCATCATTCCTGAAACCCGGATGCTGTATAATGAAGAAGGCAACGGCTCCCTGAACTTCATACCCGGTGTAATGGCACTGGTGCTCATGATTGTATGTACCGCGCTTACCTCGGTATCAGTAGTACGGGAAAAGGAACTGGGCACCATGGAAATATTACTGGTATCTCCCTTTAAACCGCTGATGGTATTGGTGGCCAAAGCCATTCCTTACCTGATATTATCGCTGGCCAATTTTATCCTCATCCTGGTGCTGGCAGTGTTTGTACTGGATGTGGGTATCAAAGGCAGCATCCTGCTGCTGTTTATGGAAAGTATGTTATTCATCATTACCTGCTTATCCTTCGGGCTGATGATCTCCAATACCACCAATTCCCAGCAAACCGCGCTGTTGTTGTCGATGATGGGCATGATGATCCCTACCATGATCTTTACGGGTTTTATGTTTCCCATAGAAAATATGCCGCTGGTGTTCCGGATCATCTCCAATATTATTCCCTCCCGCTGGTATTTCCTGATCATAAAATCGGTGATGCTGAAAGGACTTGGATTTGAATATGTATGGAAAGAAACGCTGGTACTGCTGGGCATGACTACCGTACTGCTCACCATTGCGCTTAAGAATTTTAAAACACGCTTATCATGAGAGTACTGCGTTATTTACTAAGGAAAGAGTTCAGGCAGATCTTCCGGGATAAAACCATCCTGGCCATGATGTTTGCCATGCCTACCATACAGCTGATCATTCTTCCACTGGCCATGAACTTTGATGTAAAAAGCGTGAACCTGGCCGTGGTCGACAATGATCACAGCTCTTATTCCCGGCAGCTGGTGGCTAAGATAGGTGCATCCGGTTACTTTAAAATAGTGGCGGCCGAGCCATCCTTTCAAACCGCCATCCGGTATATTGAAACCGAAAAGGCTGATGTAGTGCTGGAAATTCCGCCCAACTTTGAAAGCCATCTTATCAGGGAAGGGCAACAGCGTATAGGCGTATCCGTTGACGCCATCAACGGCACCAAAGCAGCCATAGGCGGCAACTATCTCCTCTTGGTAATTGCAGACTTTAATAAAGACATCCCTGTGAATGCCGGCAGGAACATGGCCGTACCCGCGGGTATGATAGATATTACCTATTCCAACTGGTTCAACCCTCTGGCAGAGTACCGGTTTTACGTAGTACCGGCGGTACTGGTGCTGTTGCTTACGCTGATCGGCGGGTTTATGTCCGCCTTAAATATTGTACGGGAGAAAGAAGTAGGTACTATCGAACAGATCAATGTGACCCCCATTCAAAAATGGGAATTCATACTCGGTAAGCTGATCCCGTTCTGGGTGGTAGGCATGATCGTATTTACACTGGGGCTGCTGGTAGCCTGGGGCGTATACGGGATATGGCCGGCAGGAAGTTTCCTGACGCTGTATGTATTTGCCGCCGTATACCTGGTAGCGTTGCTGGGCTTTGGGTTGCTGGTATCTACCTATACCAGCAACCAGTTACAGGCCATGTTTGTGGCGTTCTTTTTTGTAATGATCTTTATGCTGATGAGCGGCCTGTTTACCTCGGTAGACAGTATGCCGCCCTGGGCGAAGCTGATTGCCAATTTAACGCCGGTCACCCATTTTATCCGCGTGATCAGGATGATTGTACTAAAAGGCAGCGGCTTTGCAGACGTGTATATGGAGCTGTTGTACCTGGGAATATTTGCCATGGTGCTGAATGGCTGGGCTATATTTAATTACAGGAAAACAAGCTGAATATTTTTATGGAACCAGCGCACCTATAATTGTTTCGACGATCTTTTTTCATTCAACCCCGCAATCTGCTTTTTTGTAAACGCAATCACCGCTTCCAGGTATTTCTGAACGGTATCCAGCTCCGATACCGTAAACTCATCGTACAATTTTTCCACGTCGGCCATCATGTCCCGGAACGCCGGGCCGATCCGCTGAAAGGCTACTTCCCGGTTTAGCACCACCACTACTTTACGTCTGTCGACCGGGTCCCTTTCCCGCCTCACCAGGCCTTCCCTTTCCAGACGGTCAATCATCCCGGTAACCGATCCCGTCGATAAACCGCTTAGTTCCGAAAGCCTTCCGGCAGTCATTGATCCATGCTTCAGCAACAGGTCTATGTATTTATGATCCGTTGCTGCCAGTCCCGCGGCATGCGCAATAGACTGGTGCATGACCACTGTTAAGGTGGAAAATTCCTTGGTCAGTTCCTGTATCTGGTCCACTTTGGCGTTTCGCCCGATATTTTTTTTACCCACGATTTAAAAATATTTTTATCTTTGTCACAGAGATACTTTGTTAGGCAGATAAACTACTCTACTACAAAGATAATAAAAGTAACAGGTTATGAAACCGCAAATAAGAACAAAATGACTACGATCAACACCTATAGGGCGAGTATATGGTTATTCTTTGCCACCGCCCTTTATTTTGTAATGAACGGCGCCCAGCTTTGGGAAACCGCCCTTATGGTACCGGCGTGGACCGCCGCCCCGCCGGAATCGCTGTTCTTTTTCAAAGGCCCCTATGGGCTCGACTTTAAGTACTTCTGGATGATCGTGCATTCCGTTCATGAAGTGGTGCTGTTACTGGCCATCGCCTTTAACTGGCGGCTGCGGAGCCGGAGAAACATTATGCTCATTCTCTTTGTTATACACGTTGCTATGCGGGTATGGACACTGACCTACTTTGCCCCTACCCTTATGGGTTTCATGGCCCTGGAGATACGGCCGGGGACAGATGCAGCCCTACTGGAAAAAGCCACTACCTGGAAGTTGCTCAACTACCTGCGTGTAGGCATTTACGTGATGGTCAATATCGGCTACGCCCTGCTTCTGGTACGTGCTGTAAAACCCAAAGAGCAATAAGAAAACATTTACGGGACTATACAAACAATATTATATGAAAGGGAAAAAAGTATTGATCGCAGGGGCCGGAATTGCGGGGCCTGCATTGGCTATAGCGCTCATTGAACAGGGAGCCGAGGTGAGCATCATTGAAAGCCGCCAGAAAAGCCAGATGGAGGAAGGGCTGTTTATCGGTATATCACCAAACGGATTGAATATCCTGCGTGGATTGACCGACCTCTCCAGACTTTACGAGGATTACTGCCCGGGCACTATACATTTTCTGAATGCAAAGGGTAAATGTATCGCCAGCCTGGACACCGCCTACCAGAAGGAACAATATGGAGCGGAAGGCGTCCAGGTCAGAAGATCGGCTATCACCCGTCTTTTGCATGACCGGCTGGCCTCCCTGGGCGGTACCATCCAATATGATTGCCGGCTGGAATATATTGATGTTTCCGGGGAAAAAGTGTCCGTACGCACGTCCAGCGGCATACTAAGCGATTTTGATATACTGATTGGCGCTGATGGCATTCATTCAAGATGCAGGAGCATTGCATTTCCCCTCAGCCCGAAGCCCGCTTTTACAGAGCTTTTGTCTACTGGCGCTATTGTGAATATACCAGGCTGGCAGGATACCACCGGGGCTATTAACATGACCTTCGGAGAGCGTGCATTCTTTGCGTATGCTACCTCTAACAAAGGCGAGGTGTGGTGGTTCAACAACTTTTACCTGGAACAGGAACCGGACCGCAAAAAGATTGATCCCGCCCTGCAACAGGAAATCAAAACGGAGCTGCTGCAACTCCACCGGGAA